>CAZQJH010000009.1:0-25911 GCA_964593515.1 uncultured Erysipelotrichaceae bacterium | reverse complement strand
GGGGAGCAGTAATAGGTGGAGCTATTGGTGGTATTACTTCAAGTATAGGTTCTGGCGGTTCTGTTAATGAACAGACTGGTGAATATGAATTACCATCAGGAATAGCTGGTCTATTCGGTCACAGTAAAAGTTATATACGTAACAAAGCTGGTAGAATTAAAAACGGTATTCAAGCCAGACAAATGTCTGAATAGGTAGCAGCCGATTACTATCAAGAAAATGGATACAATGAATTAAGTTTATCTAAAGGTGGTGTAGTACCATCTACCATGGCTTATTTAGATGATGGTGAGATGTTAAGAATGCCAGATGGAACTATAGGATCTATACCAGAAGAAGGTAAACCTACGGATTCCAATTTATTAAATGTACCTGTTGGAACTCAAGTATTGAGTGATAAATTAAAAGTTCCAGGAACTAATAAAACATTTGCAGAAATGGGTAAGAAATTGATGAAAAAAAGCAATAAGAAAGCTAATAATATATATGCTGAAAATAGTTAGATGCTAAATGAAAGAAATAACCAAATAACTTATTAGAATTTATTAGAATAGCAAGAATCTATAAAGAATAAAAAAACAAATAAAAAACAAAGTATTCCAACTTATGAAGAAGGAACTTCTGGCGTATCTGGCAGAAAAAAAGTAAAACTAAAATATATATACGACCCTATGCTAGGTGGTTTTGGTTATATTGATCCTAACACAGGAGGTTTTGTTGAAATGAATGATGTACGCAACGATCTTCTACCCGATTCTATGTGGATTTAGAATTACAATGATTCTGAGGAGATTGAACAGCCAATCGCCCTAAAATAGGATACTGCTACTAAAAGTACACATAATGTTGGTAAACGCGATTTTTTAAAGTTACCAAATAAAAATATAAAGAAAAATACACCAACAATATTTAACGATCACGCTTTTGAAGTAGCTGGTAAAAAATATTAGATTGGTGACACCTTTGAGTATAAAGGAAAACAATATAAAGTTACCGGAAATAACGAAGCTGTGCCAGTGAGTAAAAACGCTACAGATCTTAAAGAAATTAATGACGGATTTAATTGGAACTTGTATAGAGATGTATTTACTCAAGGTGAACCTAGAATTATAGGTCCGTCTGGAGCAGGGAGGTACTCTACTTATTAGTAGAATAAAACTACGAACAGTATACCAAATGCAAATGATCCTTATTTTATTGGAAATATGTATATGAATGGTAATTGGGGTGACCTTACTGTTGGCGAGCGATTATCTTCTATTAACCCTGAATTCAACACACCTGCTTTGGGTGCAATAGGTACTAATACTTCTGATAGTTATTCAACCCACACAATAACTCAAGATACCTCAATACCACAGACAGCAGTTCGTAACACTCCAAGTACAAAAAGAAGTACAGCACAAACAAGTGTGCAACAGCCTGTTTAGGAACAAATTACTGGACCAATACAACCTTTTAGTAATGATCGTCCATCTTTAACAGAATTAACTTCTAAACCAAGTAAAGTTTTACCCAAATTGAATATTGGTAGACCATTTGTGTATAACCCTTTTCCAGATGATGAAGTAAGTAATGGATTAGATATGTCTTCTTTATATTCTACTGTGGCTACTTTAGCTCCTCTATTTGACAGAGAACGTGCAGAAAAAGTAGATACTTACACTTATAATCCAGTATATGGTCCTACTAATTATAACATAGATCCTATACTTAGAGAAGCTACTTTAAGTGATAGAATTGCTAGGTATAATATGGCTAATATTAATCCTAACACTGGAGCTAATATGGCATTTGGTTTACAGTCAGCAGTTAATAGGAACAAAACTATTGCTAATGCTTACGCTACTAAAAATAATGCTGAAAATCAAATGGCGTTTAACAATGCTCAAATAGCTAATCAATGGGGACAACAGTATGCTGATGCTAGGCACACTGCTGCTACTGAATATGCACAGAATAAAGCAAATGCTAGAAATATAAATAGAAGAAATTTTGCTTCAGCTTTAAATAATTGGGGAGCGTCACTGAGAGATAAAAAACAAACAAGTATGGATATGGCAGCTTTGGAAATGTTACAACCCATGCTTAATTATGGTACAGAAGACAATGTACTTAATAGAGTTAATAAAATATTAAATAGAGTAAAAAATGGTTAATAGATATGATGAACCTGCTTCTTATGGTTATATTAGTCAATATGTACCAATACCGTTTGAAAAATTATATGCATTAGGTAAAGATTATGCAGACCAAAGAAAGCAAGCAGAAAAAGAATTAGAAACAAATATTAAAAAATTTGGAGAATTTGTTTCACCTTCTAGCGTAGATACATAGAATTATTATAATGCTTCTATAAAAGTTCTAGATCCTCTAATACAAGAAGCTGCTGTTAACCCAAGTGTTATGAAAAATGCAGATTATCGAGCTAGATTGCAAAATACTATAAACAACTTAGATTACAACTTGTTAAGTCAATATCAACAATCTGCTGAAAATCTTAGACTTCGCGAGCAAAATATAGCTAAATTACAAGCAGAAGGTAGGTACGATATCAATATGGACGACGTTGACATAACTAATTGGAATACTAAGGATTAGGGAATAATGAATAATTTAAATCCTATTCGCTATCAATCAATTAGAGAACAAGTAGAACCTTATGTAAACAACTTGCAAGATTCGTTCTTGTATAGTAAAGGAGGATATAATTGGATTGGTGTTGATGCAGATACTGTAATAAGACAAGTAGATACTAATTGGTCATCCATACGTAATACCCCTATAGCAGAAGCTCATATAAAAGCTATGATGAAAAATGGTATGACCTTAGAGTAGGCTGAGAATGCTTTTAGAAATCAAGCTATGAATGATGCACTAGAATATGTTAGAAAGAAGCCTGTAGTAGATCCATATGCTATGGCTGAGTATTAGAATAGAGCTGCTATAAGATTAGCACAAGCTAGAAAAGGTAGTTAGGATAAGTCTTCTGGTACAGTGTTAGGGCTTAGTGATATGCTAACTGGATAGTACTTGAAACATCGTCAAAATATATTCAATAGAACTTTATCTAACGATAGTAGAGACGAATTATCAGATCCCGGTTTCCTTCAGAAATATCAAAAACTTACAGAAGAATCTTAGATTAATATAGACAATCTTACTAATCAAATTATTAATAGCAATCCTAAATTTGCACAAGCTGTAGAACTAATTAAACAAACTCTTATTGCTAAAGGACATCAAGATTCTGAAGAATTAGATCAAGTTGCATTTCAAGCTGCGCTACAATCTCCTGTAGTTAGTGATAAAGATAGAAATAAAATAAATTCTGCTATATAGTAGTATGAAGAATAGCATCAAAATATGATAAAAGAGGCAGAGGGTAGAGCCATGCAAAAAGCTTTTAATAAAACATTACAATTAGATCCTAATGCAAATCCTTTTAGTAACTTTAGAATGTACGTTGATGGTGGAGAGTATATGTACGACGAAAAGAAAGTACACGATATGTGGGAAGATGGGTTAAGAATAATTACACAACCAGTTGGACCGAATTTAAATCAAAATATGTTAAATAGTTTATTTGGATCTAATAAAAAAGTAAATGAAGAAGTAGGTTATATTATAGATCCTAATAAATTAATATCTCCCAGAAGCATTGTATTAGATAATCCTTATGTTACAAGCCTTGTAGAACAAGCTGGACACAAAATTAATGATATTAAAAATATGCATCTTGATAGAGATACTTGGGGTCAAGATAATTTTGATATAGAAGAAAGAATAGCCAAAGGTGATTTTGGTAAAGTAGCTATTGACAAAGTAGAAGGCTACATAGAACAAGGTAATACTAAAGGTTTACTTGTTAGTGTGAATGTACCTTACAAAGATATAGAAAACGCTTATACTTCTTGGTGGAGAATAGAAAATCCTAAAAATACTTTAAAAGACTATGGGTTTACTGTATCGGGGGCTCCAGAGGGAGCTGGGGAAGATTCCAGATGGTCACAAGGATACGTTACAGTAAGGATGGTTTTGGGTACTAGTGATAGTGATGTTGATAAAATTATGACAAACAGAAGCTATTAGAAAGAAACTGGTACGACAAATACAAAAGAAATGTAGATACAGCAAGATGATGCGTTAATGAATTAGATAAATAACTGGACTCCTGGAATGGGATTTTAATTAATAACAAATATGTCATACATAAATTTATAGAACGCTACAAAAAATCCGACATTATACAGAAATAACAGCATTGGATTTCTGGATAAGGCTTACTATGAAAACAAAAATACCTCAGATTGGGCAGCAGATTATGATTTCATAGATTGGGCTTAGGATGCAACTAGAGATTATTATAGAAGTTTACAAAAAGGTTAGATGTAGACTTCTCAGGATAAAATGACAGTTAATAAATAGAACATTAATGATTCTTAGAAACTGTTAGAGTTATATGATCAATTAGATCAAGTTGATTCTAAAGACCAAGTAGCTATTATTTAGAATGAAATAATAAATGTTACGGATGCTATGCGTAAGAATGGTAGTTGGTCATATTAGGCAGACCCTAATAGAGATCAATTACAAGGTATCATAAATGATAACCAAAAACAATATGACGAAAATTATAAATAGTATTTAAGCGATTTAGAAGAACTAAATCAGTCCTATAAGAACTATGATATAAGTCAGTACTATACAAGAAAGAGTAATGACGCTACCGCCGGATGGGGTAATTTTTTCTACAAAATGCCATCCACTATGGGTACTAGTAACACTAGTGCCCTGTATCAGACTACCAGTATGTTGGCAGGTTGGGGGGGATTTGTAGCAGGATCTAAATTAGGAGCAGCAATTGGAGCTGCTGCTGGACCTGTTGGAGCCGCAGCGGGTGCTGTATTAGGTGGTATAATTTCTATTGGCGCAGCTCAATTATTTGGTGGAATAACCTCGCGTGAGAATGAGTCCCACATGGAAGCATTTAACGGGTATTCTGAAAAAGTATAGCAACTAGCTGAAAAGAGAAATGTAGATCTACAACCTGTAATCAATAATACTAAACAGCAATTGGCTAAAAAAGGTGTAGACGTTACTTATTTAAACGATAATGAAATAATACAAGCGGCATTAGCAGATGGCGATATCATATCTGGTTCTTCAGAATTTGATCAAATAGCTAAAGAAGCATATCTTGGAACTAGAAGAATATATGAGCAGAATAATGCACTTGGGTTTGGAGAAGTACTATCAGATTTATCTTATTTTATACCGTTGGGTAAATATCTAACAGGCACTGCAAAAACTGTTGGTAAATTTGCATATAAAACTATAGGTAGTCCATTTAAACAAGCAATGGCTAACAGAATGGCGCAAGGATTACAGGTTGCAAATCTTGGCTCCAATCTAAGAAAAAAAGTAATAGCTGACAAGCTTTTTGATTTTGCAACAGGTTCTGTATGGCGTAGCGCAGTGGAAGCGTCAGAAGAAGGTGCACAAAATGTAATTATTAAGAAGTATATGAATGATGAGTATGCGGACGATTATGCAAATTCATCATTTTATGACGCATTGACAGATGGTCAATTAGTAGAAGATACTATAGACAATTTATGGTTGAGGGCTAAAACTTTAGGAGCTGCTTTTAATATTAACCATGAATATGAAAATGATGCACAGCTATTTGAGGAGATGATGGGTGGTGCACTGTTGCCATTTTTTAGTCCACAAGGTGCAATCGGTTCTGCTTTAAATGCTAGAAAAACATTCAACGACATTACTCAAAGTAAAAGAGTTGGAGATTATGTTGCTACAGCGTTAATGCAACAAGACGAAATTAACCGTAATTCTGATTTTTATAAAAAGGTAAGAGAGGGAATGAGTAATGGCACTTACCTTGATATGCTAGACAGAATTGGTAATATGTTAAAACAAAAAGGATCTGATGGAAAAACTACACAATACAATTTAGATACTACTGTTTTAACAAAAGATGGTTCTATTCCTAAAGATGCTGACATTGACACTTTTATAAGTGAGTAGAGAGAAGAGTATAATAATTTGATTTCTCATAAAAAGCAATCAGCTAAACAGTTAAATGAACTGAATTTGGACGTAGAAGATGAAGATTTATTATTAGCTCTTTCATGGAACGCTAAAACTGAACTTTCTAAAGCTATGGTTTTGAAAGCAAAAGAAGGTTTAGTTGCCGGAAGAAATGCTATTACTTTGCTAGAAAATGAAGATTTTAAAAACAAAGCTAAACAGCTTTTGAAGAAAGACAATTTGACAGACGCGCAGCTGTTACAAATAGCTACTCTTTTAATTGATAAACAAGTTCAGCAATATTATGATCGTTTAACCGATTAGTCAATAGCGGAAACACAAATTAAAGCTGCATTAACGCAAGGTAGAATAAGTAAATATACTGGGTTATTTGATGCTACAAACAGTTTGAATCAAACGTTGTCGGAGAATAGAAAATCTAAGAAGCGTATAAAAGATAGTATCAGTAGACTGGCTAAAGAATTAGATGTGACAGAAGATGCTCTTAATGAATTAGATGAACATTTAATTAGTGATACAGAACTATTTAAGAATATTCAAAATAATTCTAAAAATAGAGGTATATTGAATATAATATCTCCGCTATTGCAGGAGAAATCTGAAAAACTGCAAAGTGTTGACAAAGAATACATATCTTAGCAAATAACTAAATATAGAGAGGCTCAACACATACAAAATAAATTAGCAGACGCAGTTAACGAAGCTTCTAGAAAACACAGCGAAGACGTTGAAGAAATTAATGAAACAAAGTCTCCTAAACAATTAGAAGATGAAGTTACAGCATTACAAGACGCTCAAGTTACAGAACAACAACAGTTAATATAGCAAGATATAAATAATACTATATCGCAGTTTGAAACTTTGTTGAATTCAATACCACAAGAAAGTGTATTACACAATATTGTTGATGAAGTAAATAAAGGCAGAGATCTTGTGGGTACAGATGCTTTATCTTACGCAAGATACCTTAAAAACTTAATGAATAAATTGTCTAAAAGATATACTGATAAAAAAGACACTGAAAGTATATCTGACCAAGATAAATAGAATTTAGATAAGTTACAAAAAGCCGCTAAACACTTAGGCGATCAATTAACCAGATTGACGGATTTAGTAGATGAAGACAACGCTAGGACATAGAGACACAATCCTAATTTTCCTAGTGACTCTACTGTGTGGTTTGATGAAAACGGAAATAGATATTCTTTTGATTTTACAAATTCAGAATACTCTGAAAAAGAAGGATTGTTACTACGTGGTAGGAAAATAGTACAAAATTCTGAAAAAACTAGAATTAATGAACAGATAAATACGTTAGAAAGCGAATTAAAATTGTTAGACAGTCAGGAAGATGAAGCTAGTAAACAAGCTGCTACTTCGTTGAGAAAAACAATATCTCAATTAAAAGAAGCAGCATCAGCTGTAGATTTTTCTAATTAGTTTACCGTAAAATCTGACGATCCTTTCTTATAGACACTTACTTCCAAAGACAATTTAGGTAACACTAAACAATTTAGTAATAAATTGAAGAGGCTGGTAAATTCAGTAAACCAAGATATAGAAGCTAATAAAAAGTCTAGAAATAGAAAAAGAAATATAGATTCTGTAGATGGAGATACTTTTGAATTTAATCTTGATAACGAAACTGGTAAAAAGCACGGTCCTCTACATCAACAAGATTTAATAGAAAAGAGTAAAGACCGACCTTTAATGGTTAAAGGGTATCCTTTGAACAATAGTATGGGAGCTAGAATATCTACTATGCTAAGCAACCCTTACTATGCTAGTAAATTCTGGAGAGGTTTTATTACTATGCCTTATCAATCTTCTGATGAAGCTAAATAGGAAATAAGTAAGGATTTTGCGATATTGAAGAAATTTGGTCGCACGTTAAACAGATACAAAGCTATTGATGATTTTAATAAAATAGGAAGGTAGATAGCGTATCTTAGAGAACAAGGTAAAGCTACAGACGATATAATAGAAAATATAAATAAATTGGCTAATGGTGAAATAGACAGTATAACTGTAGGATTAGCTAAACTCAGCAAGGACGATTATGATAATATGGTATATGCTTTACCTGTGAGAATTTATTTTAATCAAAAAAGAGTTGGTAATAAATGGTCATATGTAGTTAGTGCAGATTTTGCAGGTTATGCGTATTCTACTGAGCCATCTAAAGCTGAACTTGATTCGCGTTCGGAATTAATACATAATTTATGGTATAATTATAAAAAGGTAGAGAAAAAAGAAGATGTAGAAGGATTAGAAACTGAATCTTCTAAACCAGAATATACCAACAAAATAGGATTCCAGCCTGGGGACATGATTGTAACTAATGGTGGATACAATTATCAAGTTACAACAGTGGTAAACCCTAATCTAAATATTTATCAAAATGAAGCTGGTCAAACAATGACATCTAAAGAAATAGATGAAAGATATGAAGGTGAATTACCAGAAGCAATAACTAAAGTATCTGCTCATCTAAACGAACTTGTACAATTAGCGAAACAGATTGGTTATAATAATGTAGATGTTGAATCTCTTAATCAACCACTTAGTGAAGAACAGTAGAATACTACTAAATTAGCTCACTTACTTAAAGGTTTAGCAAAGTATGCAGACGGATTAATTGACTTACATAGTACTTTTATACCTAAGTATGTTATACCTACTTTGGGTCAAGCTGAAAAAAGAGGGACAAAAGTATAGAGTGCTAATACTGAAAGGGCTAAATTATTATTATCTTTTGCTCAAAAATATTCGCCAGAATTGTTTTTGTCTTATAAGAATTACCAAGACGATAATAATCTTACGCCTATAGTAGAAGATACCGTACAGGAAGCTTTAAACAACAGATGGTTTAATGGTAAAAATTCATTAAGTATTGAATTGAACGGTGAAGTTGTAAGTACACTGGACACTTAGGATAATAGAGATTTGTTAGTTAGAATAGGTAATACTATTGAAAAATTAATTAGAGATAGCCACGATTCACAAGAATTTATGGATAAGCTAGAGATTCTGGGTTACAATTTTAAGAAAAATGGTAATTCTGAGGAGGGTAATCGTATAATATCTCAATATTTTGACAATAGAAGATTCTCAAGATTAAGTAGACCTACTAATGTAATGCAAGCTATTACTATGGGTACTGCTGAGCCTCTGAATAATATAGATTATAATAATTTTAATCGTGTAGCTAAACACGAACAATCTAAATTAAATCAAATTCAAGCATTGGGTTTAATCAAAAATTCCGATGGTCAATATGTATTTTCTTTAGTAGATTGGTTAAAGCGTAACGCATAGGATGAAGAGTCAGCAGAAGGTAGATAGCTAGAATCAGAAGTAAGAAAGTAGGAACTTCAAACTGAGCAAGAAAGTTTACAAAAAACTGTAAGATCAATTAGGAAAAAAACAGAACTGATTAAATTTATTGGTGACAATGAAGAATTACTTGGTAAAGAATTGTATGATCAACTTGTACGCGTTAATAGAAAAGGAGAATTTGTATTAAAATACGATAATGCTGGAGCTACCAAATCACACATTATTGCTAAAATCAATGAAGTGTACGATTAGAAAATAAACCAAGTAAATGCTCAATTAGAAAAAGAACTTGAAGAAGAAATAAGTAAAAATGAATTTGAAGGTAAAAAAGTATCTCCTGTAATTTTTGGTTATGGTTCATATGATTCAGAAGTAGGTTCTAACATCGTGTATTTTAACAGTAAAGGTGAAAAAGTACTGGTAAAGGATGCTAACGGTACTCCTGGTGCTATTTACCTCATAACTCCCTCTTTCTTATCTTCTTCTAGAAGACACACTATTGTGCACTTAAATCCTAAAAGATTTGATAGAACAACTGCTAAATTCTTAGCTTCTATACTTAAAGGAATAAACGATGGAAAATATAGTTTAAGTAGTTACGTTAGAGATATAAACGTAGAGGGATTTAACATAGACACAGACATGTCTGTTAAACAATTGTTAGATACTTTTATATATACCGGAACAGAAGCTATAGCTAATAATCCATCAGATAATAATTACGCTAGACTGTTGTATGTAGATAAACAAGGAGTTCATTTTGGGCAGCAATTACTTAATGAAAATAATTTTGAAGAATTAATAAATTTTATAATTCAAAATAAAACATATCGTATAGATAGAGAAAAATTAGCAGGCTCTAGTGTACTCGGTAATAATTTAAAAGTACAGGATGAGGATGGTAATATTCTTTTTGACCACAAAGCGGACGAAGTTTATTCTACAATACTTATTGATGACGGTATTGTATTAACAGATTTAAATAGAACATCAAATGCTATTACAGTTAAGCCCAGCGTATATGTAAATTATAAGAAAAAGGTAACATTTGTTAGTTCTGCTTAGAGAACTCAAGATAGTGGTACTTCTGCTGAAGCTAAACAAAGATTAGGGGAAGAAATAAACTCTGATCAATTGTATGACGAAATGACCAATCAAGAAAGTAAAGGTGGTCTAAAAGAAGCACAAAAATACATTGAGAACTTCTTGAAAGGGTTTAAAGATCGTATAAACAGTTTTGCTAAAGATGGCAAATTGCAACCTGGAAAATACAAAGTAGCTGTATATGGAATGCGTAGCAAACGAATTACCGCTACGTACGATGCTGATTTGTCAGCAGATACTGATACTGGTCAGCTTAGTATAGCTATAAGTGAACAACCGCAGTTTATAGCTAGATTAATCAAAGCTCTTATTAATAAAAAACAAGTTCAATTAGTACTTGCAGACGAAGAAGGTAAGTTTGTACAAATAGATGGTAAAGCTATATTCTTCGGTAGAGGTTTTGAACATACTGATTTTGACATAGATACTAAACAAACATCGTCCCAATCATCTGAGCAAGGAAATTTGTTACAGCAATTAGTTGAAGCTATGCAGCAGTTGGTATCCAACTCTAACACTGTTCCACAACAACCAGTTTAGCAGGTAGTTCATAATTAGCCTCAAACTAATTTACCAGTAGGATATAACGGTTTTAATACTCCTATTGAGAATCTTCCAGTACAACCAAAAACAGTTAGTGAAACAACTGTAAAATTTGAAGATGAACCATCCGAAGATACTAAAGTAAGTATACAAGAGATCGGAGAAGATTTAAAAATGTCTTTCAATGGAATTACTGTTCAAATACCAAAAGATAGTAGTAGCAGTGATTTGGAAATAGCTTTATCTTCACAAGAAGATATAACAGATGAAGATTATGATTCTTTTATTTCTGCACTAGAAGAATACAAACAAAAACCTGAAACTAGTGTTGAAACTCAAACAGAATTAAAAGGTCTTAATTTGAGACCTACTCCAATTTCACAGTTTGCTACTCCAATACAGGAAAAACCATAGTTACAATCTGTATAGGAACTGATAGATTTCTTAAAGACGAGGTCTTCTACTGATAAGAACAATGCAAAACGATTAGAAAATCTTAGAAACTCTGAAAATATAAATACAGCTAAAGATATTATATCTGGAGCGTTAGCAATATGGGGTGTACAAAACAAATTGTACAGTTCTAGATCAGAAGCGTTGTTTGATGATAATATTGGTAAATTAGCTGATTAGTTTGCTAGAGAACTAGTATATCAAGATGGAGTTAATACTGGTGCTATATTTGACTTCTTAGACCAACACGTGTAGAAAGAAGATTACGATTCTGCTTTAGATAGAGTAACAACTATATTGGGTAAAGACTTTGATTTCTCTTTCTTACCAGAAGGGAAAAGAGTGTGGGATAAAGTTAGAGGTGCTCAGATTTATGTATTTGGAGAATGTGCAGCATCTGGTATACGTTTGTATAGAGATGCTAAGCTTAATAAGATTGCTAGAGGTTCGTTCTATCATGAAGCTTTCCACAGAATTAGTCTATTTGTTCTTTCTAAAGAACAAAGAGATAAGATGTATAATGATGCTCGTAATAAAAACACAGATCTCGCTTTTGCTTCAAATTAGTAGATAGAAGAGTATTTAGCAGACAGATTTGCTGAATTTGTAATAGAAAGTTCTCGGGAACACCCTGATAAATACTACGAAGGTAATATCTTCAGTAAAGTATTTCAGCATATTGCAGATGCTGTGAGAAATATAGTAAGGAAGCTTTCTGGTAAAAATATAAATCCTAATTACAGTAATCTTAACAAATTGTTTAAAGATATGTATTCTGGTAGATTTGCATATGCCAAAGCTACTAAAAACAACATAGAAGAGTTTGAAAAGATGTACAGTAAAGCTCCTGCATATTCTGGTTTCAAGGTAAATGGAGTTACTTTAGCTGAAGACGCCATTCAATATAATGAAATAATGCGTGATATGCTAGGTAAATTAATTTATAACTCTGGCATATATACAAATACAGATGGTAGACTATCTATAAACACTAATGCGCTAAGAGCATCTTATCAACATGATATAGCAACATATACTAAAGCCGTCATTGAGTTAGACAAACAATTACGTAATAAAAAAATTGATAAAAATTTAAGCCGATTTAATGATGATGATATTGCTATAGCTTAGGCTAAGATGGTAAGACTTATCAATGTTTATAAAAATATCGTAGAAGACGATACTTGGAATCAATGGGCTGGAATAATTCGTAATTTTGTAGAGCGTCAATTCAATCTTGTTCAAGATACTTCTCATAATCCTAATAAAGTATTAAAAGCTGATATTGAAGAAGATGTTGAAATTACAGAAGACGGACAAGATGAATTACAAGAGTACGGTATAGATGTATTAGGATTTTCAGACTATCGAGATAGTTATATGAGAGATATGTATAACAGTATAGACGCTAGTATGAAAATGTTACTATGGTCTATAACTGATTTAGATCCTACAGATGCAGCTACTGCTAAATATACACCAGATGGTATACTCAAATTTGCAAACGTAAGAGATTTATACACTAGAATAGTACACGCTATAACTAATTCTAATAGTGTAGAAGATATGTTGAACAAACTGTATTCAGCAGCTAAGACACAAATGGAAGAAGAAAATAGCTCTACTATGATGTAGGTATATCATATACTTAGTAATGAAAACACTAATAGTGCTTTATTGAACAGATTCTTTACTGACTTTGTTAAATATATTCATAATTTTGAAACTCATTCTTACACTACTACTGCTAGAAACATAGGTTCAAATGGCGAATATAGATATGGAGCTACTACTAAGAACGGAAGTTTAGATGCCATTCAAAGTAAACTAGATAATAAGTGGAAAGGATCTATGATTGTTGCTCTTGATATCATTTCTGATAAATTAAACAGTGTAGCTACTACTAGTGAAGCCGGCAAGTTATTTAGAAATATGACAGCCCCACTAAAATAGGCTATGAACAAATTAAACATAGAAAACTTAGAGTCTATAAAAGACGTACTTAGAGAAGCAGATAAACTTTATCAATTTGGAACTATTACTGGAGATTTATAGCAAGACGCTGTAGCTTGGCAGAAAGCTATGCGTAATGCATCTAAAAGTGGTAAGGTTGGTAAAAATTTACTTTTACAGCCTTTAAATAAGTTAAATACATCTAATGTTTCTGAATTTAGACTTCTAGAATCTTCTAATAAACGTTAGCAAGGAGTATATAAGAAGTTAGATGAGATGTTTACAGAAAAAGGTATTCTTACTTAGCTATCTCAAATGTTTGGTTCTTATATTAAGTCTATACCATCCACACAATCTCAAAAAGGTCCCAGAAATACCAAAATATATTCAATAGGATAGTATAATTTCATAACTAGAACTTTTGCCATACTTGCTAACACTAAAGAATGGGTTGATAAGATGTTGAATAATATTTATAATTCTCATTCTGTGTGGTTAAGTACACTAAAAAATTTAGGTGGAGCTAAACAAGTACAAGTACACACAAAACTTAGTACAGTATTAGATGATGAATGGAATGACTCTGTAGCAGATAAAGAAGTAACAGAACTAGAAGATTTGACAAATAGGTTTATATCCATATGGTCAGGTAAACATGTTACACCAGCGTTGGCTAATAAAAGATTTGCTGCTGATATTGAAGGCATACCGATGTTTGAAAACATAATCAATGATAATTTAGATATAAATCCTAAAGTAATAGATGTATTTGTTGGTTATTTGGCAGATGAAATTATGGCTATATCAGATGCTAGATACACTAGAGATTACTTCATTGAAAAGTTGAACTAGGTAACTAATAGTAATTACACTATTGATTCGTTCTCAAAATTGTCTTCATTGTAGTAGGAACAAATATTTAAAAATAATCCAGAAGCTGCCAAGTTACTTAGATTATTAGTAAAAACGTATCATTACGTAGAAGGAGAGTAGCAATGGTTGTATGATGAAGTTAACGATAGATATTATAGAAGAGCGTTCCATATAGATTTACGTTCTGGTAAAAAAGGTCCTAGAGGATATGAGTTTAGACACTTTAAAGATATAGGCAAATCTATAAATCTTTCTTCTAACATGGTGCAAAAAATATCTTCTAATATGTTTGATACAGATTCTCGTCAAAGTTCTATAGATTATGTTTATGATATGATAAACAGAGAAAGTATCAGAAAACAAATAAGAAGCATGTTAAATGATAATATTGCGTACGCTATCGTTAAACTACAACAATTAAAAGCTATTATAGTAGATGATGCTGGTAATATAACAAGTAATCGTTACTTGCCTTCAGATTTAATTAAAAAATACATTTATGGAAAACAATCTGTCAACATAAATGAATTAAGCGGTAATGATTATTATAGAGCTATTGGTTCTGCTGTAATACAAGGTATGTCAGATATATCAGAATTTGAGAAACTATGTCACGGAGATATTGCATATCATAAAAATATCGACGGTGTAACTAAACGATATTCGGGTATTGTTTCCACAACTTCTCTTACTTCAGAAAAAGGTACTATAAGAAATGCATTTGACGAAGAAGATAGACTATTCGATAGCAACACTTATAATTCTGTTACTTTGAACACCACAATGGTTGTAAATCAAGCTAAGTATAAGGGAGAAGCTTATAGAGCTCTTGGATTATCTGATGACATGATTAAAATATATTTGGAAGACAATAATATAAAAGTAAATATTGACACTTCTGATGTTTTAGATGACAATGGTAATATAAAAGATAGTTATCGTAAAGCTAAACTTATAAGCAGGTTGTTACAATTTAGAGAAGAACGTCGTTTGAAAGTAATGATCAACGGCGAACCTATGTCTGATGCTTAGTTATTAGATGTTGCGGTAAAAGACTTTGAAAACAGGTATGAGGGTTATCTTAAAAATGACCCATCAGATGCTCAAAGTTGGGTTACCAGTCAAATGTTTAGAGCTTTACAATAGAGAAAAGGAGCATGGAATGATGTATCTGAAGCCATATATAATTTACTTACTTATTATGATAAATTTGGATCTGACAAGCTTACTCCTAGAACTATAAGGCTTATTTAGGATAATATATGTAAAGTACTTAATATAAATTATGACGAATTAGTAAAAAAAGCTAAGGCATACGATGCTAATAAAACCAATTTGAATAGTAAAGAAGTGCGTGATTACAAAGGTTGGATTTTTGGTATTGCTGATAAATTTAAATTTGAATCGCCATCTCTTAAGTATATTTACTACGGATACGATTAGGGTAGAATGGATGGACTTACTACTCCAATTTATGATAAATCTTCTTATAAAGTATTATGGAAAATTGAAGTAGAAGGACATGAAATACAACAGTTATACGATTTTATGCAAGATAGTAATGTAGACGTGGTTAAACAAGAAACTGCCGTTAAATCAGGAGGTTTACCCAACTTTGAATTGTTCGATTTAAACGGTAAGGTGGATAGAGCTGCACTAAATGCTTCAGTAATTCAATCGCAATACTTTTCTTTGTTAGGAGACTAGCTTAATACAGCTTCACATCACACAAACGACGCTAATCTGTTGACTCAATTTATGAAAGTGGCAATGATGAACACAAATAAAGACAGACGATATAGAGTTAATGGTGTTACAGTTGATGGTCAAATGCTTCAGACATTCTATAAAGCGGTTCTAGATGAACTTACTAGAAGAGGGTCTGTTAAATTTAACAAAAAGTGGGGTATAAACGATAACGGAGTTGTTGATAAAAAAGCTTTTATGAAGTCTTTGTAGACAATGGCACAAACTGAGAATCTTCCAGCTGAAACGGTAGCGGCTTTCCAAGTCGATGAAAACGGTGAATTTAAAATACACCCAGCAGCAATGCCAAATATTGCTTGGATGATGTCTCGTATTCTTGCTCAAATGGGTGATACTATAATAGATACTGTTACTCCAGGTAAAGCTTTGTATCAGGTCACTAGTGTTGGTTATGATAATTTCATGAATCTGAAGCAACATGCTGACAAACATCTGTATATGCCTGGAGAAATTGATTCCAACGGCAATATTCATCAAAGAATGCAAGTTAGATTGTCTATAAATTTCTTTGACGATGTAATACAGGAAGCTAAACGTAATAAAATTAAAGGATACGATTTTGATAACTTTGAAGATCAACGTAGGTTCATACTAGATAATAAAGAATTATTTGCATTATCGTATCGTGTTCCTACACAGGGGTAGAATTCAACTATACCTGTTGAAATAGTAGATATAGTGCCTAGTCTTAATGGTAGCATGATCCAATTCCCTTCTGGTATTACTGCACTTACTGGTTCTGACTTCGATATTGATAAAATGTTCTTAGCCAGATACAATTACGAAGTTGTTAATGGTAAAATGCAAAAAGTTAAGTATGATATAGATGAAGTGATGAATAATATAAGCAGCACCGATTCCAAAAAATTACAAAATTTCTTATTAGATATGTATCAAGGTGTGTTGACTTCTTTAGATCACGCATTGGCTACTAGTACTCCATTGGACGTTGCTACAGGACCTATTAGTACATTTGCTAAAAAAGAACTGGAAGAATACTCAGGTGGCAAAGCTGATGGGTTACCTGATAATTTAGACGGATTTTATCTTAACCCGGTATTCCAAACTAGACAGAAAAAGCTTAATTCAGGTTCTGATGCAGGTATTGGACCTATGGCATTAAATAGTGTATTCTAGTTCTTTGTTTAGATTGCTAAATTAGATATGCGTAAATTCCCAATTATTGAACAATTGGGATTGTAGAAATTAGGAGAAACTTTTGATAGATACGGTGAAGAAATATTGGATTCAACTTCAGGTCTTATTAACGCGTTTGTAGATGCTGCTAAAGATAACTATATTGGTAACGCTAACGTTAACGCTTATACTTTTGATGTAGTAGCTATGTTAATTGCGTCTGGGTTTGGTAATGATACATTTGCTTTTTTAACACAACCTATTATAAAGGAAATTTCTGATAACTGGTTGACTTATAAACAAGGACTCATTGGTGTATCGGATTAGGAAAAAAGAGGTACGTATTTTATGGATTCTGTGATAGAAGATTATAATGACAGATTAAAGTCCTTAGGTGATGAAAACATACCAGAAAAAGAATATTCAGAATTAACTAAACATGATGTATTAATGGGTAATCTTAAACCTAAACATGATGCTAGATGGATTAAAGATTAGCTTACATATGCAAGCATGTTTAAACAATTGTATGAATTAGCAAAAGAGTACCACAATGCTATTTCAAATGCTCAGATTGATACTAAGAAGTATGGTGTTAATATTAACCAATTACTTTCTTTTATTCAAGGTGTGAATCAATTCAACTCAGAATATAATATCGCATTTAACAATCCTAGAGATATGTATGATAATACGTTCTTAGGAGCTAAGTATACTAAAGGAGTTATGGGTATATTTGACACATTTAGTAAATTATTACCTGAATTTTCCAAAGTGTACGTTGATGCTGCTAATGAACTGAGTAAAGAATGGGGTTTATACGGTAGACAAAGTAAAGAATTCCTAAGAGTGGTTGGACCTAAAATAAAAACTGTACTTTATTTGCCATTCTTTAATCAGTATATAATTGAGAGATTTGGCGGAAAAGCTTTAGCAAAGTTAACATATGGTGAAAATAGCGTTCCTGGAAGATATGAAGCTATTAAACGTAAAGCGTTACGTAGAGGTGAAGGAATAGACTTGTTCAACGCTGTTAAGTATAACAAACTTGGAGATGTCAAAGTTCCTCAATTCATGTTGGTTACACAACAGTTTAAAGAAGATTCTGACGTTAAAAATAATGTCCAGTTAGCTTTAAGTGAATTATTCAATAGCACTGATCCTGAAATAAAACAATGGGCTGAAGATTTTGCAGTTTATATGTTCTATGTATCTGGCGGTACTGATTCAAATGCTGGTGGTATTGTTAGAACTACAGTATACGATATTATTCCACCACAGTACTTAGCTAACTTAAGAGCTGGTGGAAAGACATTTAATTAGTATATTGCTGAAAATGTCATGGGTAGAACAACAGGTATGACTAATACTGAAAAAGACCAAGTAATTAGCTTATTAGCTGTATCTGATGACAATTATGTTCCTACTATATCTCCTAGAAATCACAAATATGTAATCAAAAGAGTTGTCGGCAATGATGTGATTACTATTACTAAAGGGTCTAATTCGTTATTTAATAGAAGTACTAATACTTATAGTCCTTTTATTAAAATAACTACTTCTAATGGATATGACTTATATCGTCTTGGAGAAAAAGTGTCTTCTATTTCTAAAAAAACAGGCGCAACATTTTCTAATCCTGTATATTATAAAGTTAATAAACTTGGATATAAGAGTAATAAGAGACAATCATTTGCTTTAAGGGCTGACGGGTATATTAGTGAAGATGGTACTATAAGATCTTTACTGTGGTAGGACAATGATTTTAATAAATTGGGATTCAATAGTTTAAGCGAGAAAGAACAATCTATTTATATGAATAACACTAATACTACTCTGGATAAGATAGATGACGCTTTAAGTGGAAGTATAGATTATTCTAAATATTTTAATTCTCAAAAAGCTAATGATGATTCTGAACAACAAAGAGCTTTAGTAGATACTGTAGATGCTGTGTATTTTATAGCGGACGGTTCTTTCAGTTATCATTTGCCAGTTAGAGACTACGCTAGATTTAAAAATAAAGAATTTTATGTAATATCTATAGATTAGACTGAAATACCAACAGCAAATGGTTAGAAAATAGCAATTATTGGTGATTCTGCAAATACTGCTATAGAGATATACAAAAACAATTCTGATAAGTAGATATATACGTTTGTAAATTATTTCGGCGAACAGTCTTCTGTATTTTAGGCACTGTACAATTAGATAGGTGATGAGTTAAATAACAATAAAGAATCTGAAGATAGTGATTAGAAAGGTAATGCTATTAAAGATAAATGTAAAAATTAATTAATATGACTCCGTTTTGTCCAAATTTTAGTAATAAACAAGTAAAGAAAGAGTTTGAAACTCTTGAAGATATGGTTGGAGAAAACCAAGCATATTATTTGTGGGATAAATATGAAGGTGATTATGCAAAAGCTTCTTCGGAGGCTTTTGCGCAATTGCGCAAACAAGTATATTCTAGACCTGATGCCAAAACTCCGTAGTAGTTTAGTAGCTCTCAAAGAATGGCATATATCATGCAACAGCTGTATCCAGAAATAGAACTGAAATTTGTAGAAGCCATAGAGGGTGGATATGCTGGGTCTATTGATTTAGATGCTATGCAAGCGTTGATAGATATGACTAAATCTGGAAAAGATACAATTCCCCACGAATATGCTCATTACTATGTAGAAATGTTTTCCAATGCCCCAATAATTAAAGAAGGTATTGAAACATTTGGTGGTAAAGAACAGTTAGTACAAGCTGTAGGTATTAGGGTGGCTAATATGAATGGCGAAGCTAGAAGTTGGTGGTAGAAATTCAAAGATTTTGTTAAAAAACTGTTTGATAACAAATATGCTAAACAAGCTTTGCTTGCCGAAATTACAGATAGTTTTTTGATTCGTAAACAGCTAGGAGATACGTAGAAAGTATCTGGAGTGTTTCATCAAGAAATACCATCTGTGGATTAGGTAAGAAAGATACTACAAAATTTAGCAAATACTGTCACTTTTGATGAAGTAGAACATAGGTTTACAGATAAAAAAACTGGTAATATATTAACTTCTGTTACAGGTTTTAAAGAAAAAGCCAATTATGACAATTATGATGCGTCACTAGAAGATCAAACGTAGGCTAAAATATCTTAGGAAGCTAGAAATAATGGTACTAATATACATGCTGTTTTAGAAGGAGTGTTAAAGGGCAATTTAGATATACAACGATTTACAGATAGTATGTCTAGGGAAGCTATAAAAGGCTTAATTGATGTAGTTAACCACATTAAACAAAATTATGACTTTGTTGCATCTGAAGCAGTATTAGCTGACCCTAAACATGGTGTTGCTGGTATTGCTGACTTAATATTGAAAGATAAGAAAACAGGTGAGTATGTATTAATGGATTTTAAAACTAAATTAATAAATTATAATAATAAGAAAAACGACAAAGGCTATCTGGTCAATGAAAAAGGATCAAGATTGAGAGGTTTTTTGTTTTCTACTAGTAAAAAATTTAGACTAAAATCTGAAAAAGACGGGTACGATTTTCAGTTATCTGCATATAAGTATATACTATAGCAAAATGGTATACCTATCTCTAAAGTAGGTATTGTACCTATTGTGTATTCTGTTGATAAAGGTAAGATAAGTAAAGCAGGATTAAGTACTGTATTTGGTACTAATGAAGAAGCTAATAGTCAAATGAAGAAAGAAGGCTTCTATCAGATAACACAATCACAACAAACTAAATTTGATGTTGAGTATAATATATTTGGTGATAAAACTATTTTTGGAAAAGATACTGAAAAAGTGGATCAAATGCTCAAAGAGCTTACTAATTTGATGAATACTATATAGAAAAAACTAAGTATTCAAGAACAGGTTCTTAAGCTACGCAGAAGTTATCGTACCCAAGCTAAAGATGCTGCAAATCTGTTAGAAAAGAT
This sequence comes from uncultured Erysipelotrichaceae bacterium, assembly GCA_964593515.1. Lineage (GTDB taxonomy): Bacteria > Bacillota_I > Bacilli_A > Erysipelotrichales > Erysipelotrichaceae > JAXJYR01. Next base: position 4,730 of record CAZQJH010000009.1, on the reverse strand, counting down.
ATCAAACATGACAGAATTAGACGCTTTACTTTAGTACACCAATTATGCGGCTGATCATTTAGGCAGGCTCAATAAACAGATATAGGAAAGATATAAACAAGGGAAAGACGCTAAATGGGACTTAAATGTATTATAGAGCTATAGAGAAATAGCATCGTCTTATGATATAGTAAATAGAATATCCGGATTAGCCAATAGATATTCTGATATATTTGGAGACGATAATGTGAGAGCTATAGAAACTGCTTGTAATAAATTATAGTAGGCACAACGAAACATATTAGACGCCTGTGATACAATTGGTTCTAAACTATATTTAAATGAAATTCTACCATACGTAGGTATAGTTAGGCATAGAATTAAAAACGAAGAAAGAAAAAATTATATAAAAAATAATCCCAAAGGTCCTAACGAATCAGATAAAGATTTTAATTTGAGAGTTCAATAGCATATAGAATAGTATTTAAGAGATAACAGTAACGATATAGAGTATCAAACCAGAGAATGGCTAGATGCTCAAAGACATGTAGCTGAATCTGGATTTGAATGCAATTCTATATTAGCTAACTTTGGTACAGTTTATGAATCTAAAGATCCTTTTGTGCAAGCCATAGTACAAAGATTTGATTTTGCAATTAGTGATAAAGAGCAGCGAATGATTAAATTAAGATCTTAGATAAGTAAAGTACTAAAAGAATACAAAGCAAAGTATGGTAATACTAATTTTAGTGACCTGAGAAAGGTGTTTGATGATTTTGTAGAAGTAACTGACAATGGTATTATTTACTTGGTTAACCCAATTGGTGGAGAGTATTTGCAAGCATCTAAAAAAGAACGCAACAGAATATTCTCTGATGGGTCTTTAACTTTTTAGGAATAGCAAGCAGCTTGGGAAGAATGGCTTAGAACAAATAATCCTATATTTGATGTTGAAGGTTATAATAGACAAATGGATGAAGATTTAGCATCTATATTAGAACCATTAGATGAAGAAAAAAGAAAAAAAGTTATACAAAATGCTAAACTTAGTGCAGATAAAAGAAAATCTTGGTTTTCTATGTATAAAGACGGTACTATTACTGCTGATATAAGATAGGAATTAGACGATTTGACACGAGATTTAGATGAGAAGTATCGCAAACCTAATCCTGCTATATATAAAAATGCTAAGTATGTGGAGATGTTAAAATACAAAGACTCTAATGACCCTAAATGGTAGTTATATAAATTATTTTTAGATCTTATAAAAACATATGATTATTCAATGCCACGTTCATTACGTCTTAACTTTAGGTTACCTAGCGTTATTAAGAGAGGTGTTGAAAGAGTAAATAGCGATGGTGTAACGTCAACAATAAAGAACTACTTATAGACAGAAATACTACCTATGCAAGACGATGATATCCGTGGTACTTTTGTTGACGAAAATGGTAAACGCATACGGCAAATTCCTATGTATTATTATGCAGAAGGGATTATAACAGAAGATGAACAATCTTTTGATTTACCTACTATCTTTTACAAATGGGCTGATGCTGCTGATACTTACTTAGTTAAACGTGATTTAGAGTCTTTAATACTGCAAACATAGGCATTGTTAGCTAGTAGAGAAACTCAGGATAATGTTATTTCTTTGTTAAAAGGTAATAAAAACAAAGTATCCAGTCATAAAGTTAATACTTAGAATTAGTTTGATTCTTGGGTGGATTAGGTGTTCTATGGAAATAGAGTGCAAGATATGGGTAAAATTAAATTACCATACTCTGATAAAGTAATAGATACTGCTAAATTAATCAAATGGATAGTTGGTATGTCTAATAAGAGAGTAATGTCTGGTAATATGGTAGCAGCACTCAATAATATATTAGTAGGTGAAGTAAATCAATTAGAAGAAGCTGTTGCAGGACAGCATACTACAAAAGAAGACTATGCAAGAGCTACTAAAGAATTCGCTAAGAACTTTTACGGTTTACTAGCAGATGTCAATAAAGCTGTACCACAGAATAAACTAAATCAGTTGGCTGAATGGTTTGGTATATTTGAATCAAAAAAGAATTTATCATTAGAAGGTTTTATGAGACATTCTGTTAGCGATATCTTATATACTCCGAATAAGATGGGTGAGCATGAGATGTAGATTAGATTCCTAACTGCTTGTTTGATGACTATGAAAGCTAAAGATGACAATGGTAAAGTAATAGGCAGTATGTATGATTATGTAACTTTTGATGAAAATAATTAGTTAGTAGTAGATGATAAAGTTGCTAATTTTGATAAAATGTAGCAAAACTTATTTTCACTCAAGGTTAGGAAGGTACTAATTTCACTGCACGGTAACTATAGCGATAGAGCCTCTGTAGCTGCTGAATCTCAATGGTATGGTTGGATTGGTTTGTCTTTACGTAGATGGATTGAACCTACTGTAATGAGACGTTATCAAAAGAGATATTACGATTCTGTGTTCGATACTGAAATAGGTGGTATGCATAGAGATTTTGCTTCTTGGCTGTTTAGAAATGAATATACAGCTGGTATGATAAATTTTTTTGCTACTAATATATTTAAAGCTAAGCAGCTTTAGATAGAAGTGATGAAGTGGAATACTATGACTGATGACGAGAAGAGAAATGTAATTAAGTCATCTATTGAATTTTCAGTTGCAGCTTTATGTTACGCTATATTTGCTTTAATTAACCCAGGAGATGATGACGATCATGACTTTGGATAGGAAATACTGTGGGTAATAAAATATTAGGCTTATAGATTGTTTACAGATATGACTTTTTATGTCTTACCTACTTCTTTTACTAAACTTTTCCAAGATCCTTTTCCTGTTATGAGTTATATAAATGATATACTTAAGTTATTTATGTAGATGTTTGATCCTTTTGAAGAATATAGTACTGGTAAACATTTAGTATCTAATAAGTTGTTGGATCAAGCAATTAGACTTACTCCAGGAGCTAAGCAATTAGGTCGTATAGGCAATACCTCATAGGAAATAAATAACTTCTTACATTAGAGATGATTTGTAATACAATTCGAGGTTAGGTTGGTACTAATTCTTTGTGGCTATAAAAAAGATAAAGGCGGATTAAAATCCGCCTTTTTTATTGGTATATTGTTTAGATTTAGAATAGCTTCATTTAATTTTGGTTTAACAGAATATGAATAATTGTATCCGTTAAAAAAATGTGTTGCTATTTTTCTAGCTTTACTACTTATTGGTCCCCAGTGGTCTAATATTTTATTTTGAGTTTGTATACTTACTTTGGTGTATTCTCCGTTTAGTAAGTGTATAAAATCTTTTTTTAGTTGTGGGGGTATGGTAAATGCTATGACTTTGTAAGCGTTTCCGTTTATTAATTCTGTATATTCAGCATATGAATTTTTGTTTTTCTTAAATCTCACTTTAAGTTCATTTGGAAACGCTCCTCTGTCATAGCATATAATTATTTTATTTTCCCATTCTGGTTTATTTGTGTCAGCTACGTATATTCCAAGTGTGGTTTTATTTAGCCATTTTAAACTGTTTTCTTCTTCTATTAGTGGTAGTAAGAATAGTTTTGTTGCTATATTTAACCACAATTTTTTGTCTTTCATAACATTTACAGCTCTTCTGTTCCATCACCTTCGTAATACTCAAGTGTATGGTCCCATTGATCTGTACTGATATGTTCTGAGATTCTTCGGAGAGCTTCTGATATTGAAGCGATCTTTTCATTGAGAGTAGTATCATTTTTCATATTGAATACTCTAATCTCATTGTTAGCATCTTTACCTATTGCAATAATATATGCTTCAAAATCATATTCTTCAGAATTAAGATTTAATACTTCTTGCATATACCATTGGATTGCTAATCCATAATAAGCAATTTGCCTATAATAATCGTATTCTTCTACTGAATGTTTAAAATTATATACATTTGCAGTAGTTTTTAAGTCAATAAGAATTATCTTCTTATTGACATGATCAAAGCACACTCTATCTAATAGAGATTTACATTTGATATTATGAAATTTTTCTACTTCCCAATTAATATGGAACTCATTATGAGTTTCAAAAGTAGATGGTAAATTAAACAACAGCTCGTTCGCTTTTTTATGATTCTGAATATTCTCTTTTATCTTTTTGAGCATTTGTAAATCGGCAAAGCTAATTATCTTTTTGTTTTCATCTACTTTACTTAGATATTCTAAGTAATCTTGATAAATCATAATAAGACCTTCAGCTTCTTCAATACATTTCTCATCAGATTTCTTATTACTATAAGCTTTTTTATAAGCAGATAGTTTAAGCTTATCTTGAGATTCTAATGGATTTACTTGCATAAGTCTATGATACTCGTCTAATAAATCCTTTTGTTGTTTTACTTTAGGTACTGCAAAATCAAGAATAATATAATCTTTCCAGAATTCATCTGGTTGAAGTAAATATTCATGTATCATAGTTCCTTTTTCAAGAAAGCTATAATCTAACTTTGCTATCTTACCTTCTTTGTAATCTTTTAAACCTTTCGGTCCATTTTTAAGAAAATATCCAATATCACTATTAGAGTAACGAGACATATCCTCATAGTAAGGAGTATCAATTACCATCTTGTTCATACTTAATCCTCCATGTCGCTAATTACAGCTGACTCAGGAACTTCTGCCGAAGTATCCCAAACTACTTCATCTTCTTTATCTTGTTGTAGTTCAACTTCTTTAAATGTCTTAAGCCAATCT
>CAZQJH010000008.1:0-26985 GCA_964593515.1 uncultured Erysipelotrichaceae bacterium | reverse complement strand
TATTACACTCAAATTACTATATTATTACAAAATTATTTTCTTAACAATTTTGCGTAAATAAATTGTTTTAACCAAACAGGACAATAAACAAAGCCAACAACACAAATCATATTATAAATTGCTTCAATTATATTAATCATATTATTATCTAATAATAATTTTTGTATTTTCTTCCAACCTTCGATTCTTAATTTTGAACTTCTTTTACCATTAAATCCATTACCTATTCGAACATAACATAGTGGCTCATTCAAATTTTCTAGCACACAACCCGAAACTATCATTTTCAACCATAAATAATAATCTTCCACTAACAGCACTGTTTCATATCCACCACTTTTTTTTAATGCACTTCGCTTTATTGCTACTGTCACATGATTCATAGGATTTCTTCTTTTACTCATATGTACAATATCCTCATGTTTTTGTGGGCAAACTCGTAAACGCATATTCTCATCTGTTGAATAATTGAATTCGGCTATATCACTACCCAACACATCAATTTTAGGATTTGTTTCTAGATATCTAATTTGCTTTTCAAATCTTTGTGGAACACTTATATCGTCTGCATCCATTCTAAAAATATAGTCACCGGTACACTTTTCACTACCTATCCTAAGCGCTTCTCCAAGTCCTTTATTTACTTCTTGTGGGTAATAAAAGACAATGCTTTCTTTACCTTTTTTAAAATCATCTAAAACCACATATAACTCTTGTGTTAATTTTCCATCAAAAACAACTATTATTTCATCTGGTTTTCTTGTTTGTTTTTCATAAATACTTTCCAATGCAGTTTTAAGAAATACTGGATTATCATTTTTATATACAGACATTAAAACTGAAATTTTCATTTATATCACCTCTTTCTTATTTAATATTTTCAGTAGTTTTACCTTCAACTACCCCTTCACTTGTCAACACTTTAGTAACTGTTCCAAAAAAACATCTAACATCCATAAAAAAAGCTTTAAAGCCACCTTCATTCAATCTATTAACGTATTCTCCATCAAATTTTGATTTTACATCAATTTCTAATTCATCGCGTCCATTAATTTGTGCCCAACCGGTTAAACCAGGTCTTACGTCATTTACTTTATATTTATCTCTTTCCTCAATCAAATCATATTGATTCCATAATGCTGGACGAGGACCTATAATCGACATTTTTCCAATCAAGATATCATACAACTGAGGTAATTCATCAATACTTAATTTTCTCATTATTTTACCAACTCGTGTTATATATTGATCCGGATTAGAAAGCAAATGAGTTGGAATATCAGGTGTTTCCACCTTCATGCTTCTAAATTTATGAAGCCAAAATGCCTCTTTGTTTTTACCAATTCTCTTTTGTTTAAAAATAATTGGTCCAGGATTATCTATGTAGATAATTATTCCAATTATTATAAATACTGGCAATAATACAATAATAGCCACTAATGATAAACATATATCAATAAGTCGTTTCAAAACATTTTTATACATTCTTTTTACCCCTTTTATAATTTAATTATTTAATTTACTCTTAAATACAACAAAAATCCTGTCTAAGCAGGATCATTGTTTTCTATTGATATTTCTTTACAATTTCATTCATTTGTTCCCACTTAGATTCCATATCAGCCACTAATTTTAATTGTGTTCTAGTACGATCTAAGTTGTGGTTATCATAACTTGTTTTGTAATATAAATCACCATCTAAGTAATCACTTAAGAAACGAATACCTTGTTCTAAGGTGATAACTTTAGCCCCTAATGGTAATGTTTCAATTTCTTTAGCGCTAAGACCATTTTTACTTCCTTCAATAAATCCTTTTACATATGCTTCATATAAATCTAAATCAACATATACTTTAGATAAATCAGTTTCATCTTCAGCACTATAACATGCTCCTGCTCTAATTGAATCCCCAAAATCATATGCAGCAAGTCCTGGCATAATTGTATCTAAATCAATAACACATAATGAATCATTAGTATCTTTATCCATTAAAATATTACTTAATTTAGTATCATTGTGTGTAACCTTTAAAGGTAATTCATTAGCGTTTAATAAATCGATTAATGAATCAGTAACTGCTTTTCTTTCCATAATGAAATTAATTTCATCTTGAACTAAATGAGCTCTTCCACTCTTATTTTCTTCCACTGCCTTTAAGAAAGTTTCAAATCTTGAAGGAGTATGATGAAAGTTAGGAATAGTTTCATGTAACTTACTAGCTGGGAAATCTTTCAACATATATTGGAAGTTTCCAAAAGCTTTAGCACATTTATAGAAATCTTCAGCTCCTTGACATGTTTCATAACAAATCGTATCTTCAATAAAGATAATCATACGATAGTAATTACCATCAACACATACTAAAGATTTTCCTTCTTTAGTAGGAATTACCGTAAGTGTTTCTCTTAGTGGATTTCCACCTTGTTTTTCAACGATATCTTTTAAATAATCACAAACCATTACATAGTTTTCCATTAATGCTTCAGGATTTTTAAAGATATTATGATTAATTCTTTGTAAGATATATCTTACTTTTGAACCATCTTCTTTTTCACATTCTACTGCATAAGTATCGTTAATATATCCACCACCATGTGGTTTAACATCAACTACATTGCCTTCAACAGCAAATAAATTAGCTATTTTTTTCATTTAAATCAACCTCAATTCTTTATTAATACAACATTAGTCTATTAACAACATTATATTACTATTTAAGACAAAAATCAATTGTTTATCAAATATGTTCTTTTATCTATGATTCATACACAAAATAAAAAACACAATCATGACGATTGTGTTTTTGTTAGTTATTTACTAGCTTTTACCATGTAATCACAGATTTTTCTTGAGAAAGAAACTGGATCTTCAATATTAAATCCTTCGATTAATAATGCTTGATCTAATAATAATTGTGCAAAATCAGCTAGGTTTTCATTATCATCATTATATACTTTAACTAAAGCATCAAAGATTGGATGATTTGGATTAATTTCTAAGATACGTCCTGCTTTTATACCATATGGATTACCTTCAGGCATTGACGCAAAGACTTTTTCCATTTCAAATGACATACCTTCACTTGCACTTAAACATACTGGATCATCTACTAATCTAGTACTTAATTTAACTTCATTTACTTTACCATCTAATGCTTCTTTAACTTTTTCTAACATTTCTTTGTTATCTTCACTTTTCTTAGCTAAAGCTTCTTTTTCTTCTTCACTATCTAAGTCTAATTCACCTTGAGAAATGTTTTTAAATGGTTTTTCTTTAAAGTTCATTAATGTTTGTAAGACAAATTCATCAACATTATCAACTAAATATAATACTTCATAACCTTTTTCTTTTACCTTCTTAACGATTGGTAAACGATCAATCTTATCTAATGTTTCACCACTTACGAAATAAATTTCTTTTTGACTTTCATCCATACGGTTAACATATTCTTCTAATGTAGTTAATTTATCATCATGTGATGAGTTAAATAACAATAAGTCTTGTAATAATTCTTTATGAGCTCCATAGTTGTTATATACCCCAAATTTAATTTGAACTCCAAAGTTATGCCAGAATTTTTCATATTCTTCACGTTCATTTTTAAGCATTAATAATAATTCTGATTTAATTTTCTTTTCAATACGTGAAGCAATTACTTTTAATTGACGATCATGTTGTAACATTTCACGTGAAATATTTAATGATAAATCTTGTGAATCAACTAAACCTTTCACAAATCTAAAGTGTTCAGGTAATAATTCTTCGGCATGGTCCATAATAAATACTCCACGACAGTAAAGTTGTAATCCTTTCTTGTAATCTTGACTATAGAAGTCCATTGGAGCTGCTGAAGGAATATATAATAAACTTGTGAATGAAACATTACCCTCAACATTAAAGTGGATTACACGTTGTGGATCGCGATAATCATTAAATTTATCTTTATAGAATTCATTATATTCTTCTTTAGTAATATCTTGTTTACTACGTTTCCATAAAGGAATCATTGAATTTAAAGTTTTTTCTTCCACAACTGTTTCATATTTAGGTTCTTTTTCAATTTCTTTACCTTCTTCATCTAAAAGCGTTTCACTATCATCTTTAACTTGTCTAGTTTCTTCAACCATCATCGTAATTGGATATCTTACATAATCAGAATATTTCTTAATTAAGTTTTCAATATGATAAGTTGTTAGATAGTCATCATAGTTTTCATCTTCATCATTATCTTTTAAATATAAGACAATTGTTGTACCATAACCATCTTTTTCACATTCACTAATTTCATAACCATCACTAGCATCACTACTCCATAAGTAAGCTTGATCACTTCCATATTTTTTAGAAGTAACTTCAACTCTTGAAGCAACCATAAATGCTGAATAGAATCCAACTCCAAATTGTCCAATAATATCAACATCACTATTTTCTTCTAATTCTTGTTTAAAAGCTAAAGAACCACTTTTCGCAATTGTTCCTAAGTTTTCTTCTAATTCTTCAACACTCATCCCAATTCCATTATCACTAATTGTAATCGTACGGTTTTCTTTATCTAAAGCAAGATGAATTTTTAAGTCTTCTTTATTCACATCACTTAAATTTTCACTTAATGCTTTATAGTATAATTTATCAATTGCATCTGATGCATTTGATACTAATTCTCTTAAAAAGATTTCCTTATGAGTATAAATTGAGTTAATCATCAAATCTAATAAACGTTTAGATTCTGCTTTAAATTCTTTTCTTTCAGCCATTTTAATTTCCTCCTTAGCACTCTTTGCTTGTGTCTGCTAAAAGTATACTCCTTTTATTTAGCACTGTCAACCGATAAGTGCTAAATTTATAATGTGAAAATATGGGATATATTTTCACATTATTACATTACTTGTCATTTTATTTCATAAAACAATTGCAAGTTTTCATTCATAAGCATATAATTAGATAAATATAAAGGAGAATTATATGTTAGATTTAAGTAAAGGTAAACGAATTGTGGTTAAGATTGGTTCTTCTAGTTTAAGCCATCCTAATGGTGGCTTAAACTTTCATAAGATCGATGCTTTAACCATGGTTTTAAGTGATATTAAAAATAGTGGTAAAGATGTTATTTTAGTTACTTCTGGAGCCGTAAGTGCAGGAGTAGCTAAATTAAAGATGAAAAATCGTCCAACTTCCATGAAGGAAAAACAAGCAGCTGCTAGTGTTGGTCAAAGTGAATTAATGTTTATTTATGATAAGTTTTTTGCCCAATATGGTCAAACCATTGCTCAATTGTTGATTACTAAAACCGTTATGAGTGATGAAACTTTACGTTATAATGCAACTAATACTTTAGAAACCTTATTAGCTTATGATGTTATTCCAATCATTAATGAAAATGATAGTGTCGCAACTGATGAAATTGCTTATGGGGATAATGATACTTTATCAGCTATTTGTGCTTCAATTATTGATGCTGATTTATTAATCTTATTAAGTGATATTGATGGTTTATATGATGATAATCCTAATGTTAATAAGGATGCTAAGTTAATAACTTATGTAGATAAATTAGATGATAAGATTTTAAATATGGGTAAAGGGGTTAGTAGTCAAGTCGGTACTGGTGGAATGGCTACTAAATTACATGCAGCTGAAATATGTGCTCAACATCATATTCCAATGGTTATTGCAAATGGGAAAGATCCTAATATTTTATTTGATATCTTAAATAATGATTATGTTGGTACTTTATTTGATTTAAAGGAGGAATAAGCATGAACTTAATTGAATTAGCTAGTAAAGTTAAACAAGCATCTAGACAAATTAATAAGGCTTCAACTAATGATAAAAACTTAATCTTAACTAAGATTATGGAACAATTATCTTTAAATAAAGCCGAAATCTTTAAAGCTAATGAACTTGATCTTCACAATGGTAAACTTAATAATATGAATGAAGGATTATTAGATCGTATGTTATTAGATGATAAACGTTTAACCGGAATTATTGAAGGTATTAAACAAGTTATTGCTTTAGATGATCCAATAGGTGAAATAAGTGAAATGTCCACAACTAAAAGTGGTTTACACATTGGTAAGATGCGTTGTGCAATTGGAGTAGTTGGTATGATTTATGAAGCTAGACCTAATGTTAGTATTGATGCTGCTATCTTATGTTTAAAAGCTGGTAATGCGGTTATTCTACGTGGTTCTAAGGATATCATCAATACTAACATTATCTTAGTTAAATGCATGCAAGAAGCTTTAAAACAAGCTAATTATGATCCTTATATCATATCTTTATTAGAAGATACTAGTCATGAAACAGCTACTAAGTTTATGCAACTAAATGATTATCTAGATGTCATTATTCCTCGTGGTAGTGCTAAACTTATTAAAAATACAATTTTAAATGCTACGCTACCCGTTATTGAAACTGGTAGTGGTAATTGTCATATTTATGTTGATAATGAAGCTAACTTAGATGATGCTTTAAAGATTATTGAAAATGCGAAAACCCAACGTACTAGTGTTTGTAATGCTTGCGAAAGTATCTTACTTCATCAAGACTTAAGCAATGACTTCCTTAAAGAAGTCATTGCTATCTTAAAAAAGCATCAAGTTATCATTCATGGTGATTCACGTATTAAAGCTTTAGATGATGATATCATCTTAGCTACTAATGAAGATTATGCTAAAGAATATTTAGACCTAGAAGTATCTATTAAATGTGTTAGTTCCTTAGAAGAAGCAATTAAGCATATTAATGAATATGCTACCCATCATAGTGAAACAATTATTTCAACTAATTATGATCATATTATGAAATTCATCAAAGAAGTTGATAGTGCTTGTGTTTATGCTAATGCTTCAACTAGATTTTCTGATGGATTTGAATTTGGTTTAGGGGCTGAAATAGGTATTTCAACTCAAAAATTACATGCTAGAGGACCAATGGGTTTAAAAGCTTTAACTAGTCAAAAATATATTATTTTAGGTCAAGGACAAATCCGTAAATAACTTTACTTATCAACCTTTTTAATCTAAAATATTGATGAGGTGATTTTCATGTTTGCACTAAATTATTATAATTTTATTAATGAACAACTTACTAAATGTTTCCAAGAAAATGAAGCTAATATTAAATTAGCTAGTGATTTATTATATGATTGTGAAATCAACAACCATAAGATTTATACTTTTGGTAGTGGTCATTCGCATATGATTGGTCAAGACTTATATGCTCGTGCTGGTGGTTTTGCGAAAATATATCCTATTGATGAAATTGAGATGTCTTTAGCTACTCACCCTACTAAAAGTACTACGTTAGAGCGTTGTGCTAGCTATGCTGATGTCTTAGATGTTATCTATCATTTAGAAGCTAATGATGTAATTATAGCTACAAGTAATTCAGGAAGAAATCCTTTAATCATTGAATATCTTACTAGAGCTAAAGCTAAAGGGGTTAAGATTATTGCTATTACTTCCTTAAAGCATTCTAAACAAGTAACTTCACGTCATCCTAGTGGTTTACGTTTATTTGAATTAGCTGATGTTATCTTAGATAATGAAGCTCCTTTAGGTGATAGTGGAATTAAGATTGATGAATCTTGTTGGATGGGTCCTTCTTCTACCATTACTGGTTGTTTCTTAGCTCAATGTATCATTGGTGAATTTGTGGAAAAACTTAAAGCTAATGGTTATGATGCTCCCGTTTTTATCTCTAGTAATGTTGATGCTGGTGATGCATATAATAAACAATTATTTGAAGACTATGTTATTAAAAAAATTAAAGCTTAAATAAATAAAGGAGAAAGACCGTTATATCGGCCTTTCTCCTTTTATTTATTCAAGTATTTATTAATTTTAATTTCGTATGGTGTATTTTTCATTTCTTTTAAAGCACGTTCAAAATGTGTTTTCGCATCTTTCTTATTACCAATACGATCATATTGAATACCTAAATAGTAATCATAAATAGCACCATCATATCCTGATGTTTTCTTAGCTAATACTTCACAGTCTTTAATATATTTAACACTATTATCTAATTCAATATCATAGATAATTTGTGCTTGTCTAGCTACATTTTCATCAGCATATTTTCTAATTTGTCTTAAAGCTTCATTAGCTTTTGTTTTATTACGTGCATCTACATAGAAGTAGAAAGCTTTAATAGCTGTATCTAAACGATCATTAGCTTTAATACGCATATTAAGCATCATTTGTAATTGTTCATCAATTTCATCATAATTACCTTTTTGCATTAACATACATAAACGCATATATTCACGTTTATAAGGTTCAAGCATAAATTTAACTAAAAACTTATCAACTGTCTTAAAGAATTTTTCTTGATCATTAGTAGTTACATAACTAACTAAACGATTAGAAGTATAAGCTTTATAAATAACAGCTCCTCCTCCACAGATGATTGCAGTAATAATAAAAACGATAATAAATAAATTAAAATCCATTATAAAACACCTTCCATTTCCTTACTATTCTACACTATTTCATTGCTTTACTCAACAATTTCTCACTCAACTTCAACATTTCATCATCATTCTTTGAATTTTCTAGCTCATAACCACCTTGATTATTTGCTAATAAATTAAGTTGAGCTAAGGTATCTTTTAGATGTAAAGCTGTACCTAAATTACCATCATATATTTTAATATGATTAGGAATAATTTGTTTAATAATATCTTTGTAGAAAACAAAATGGGTACAACCTAAAACAATGGCATCTACTTTATTTAAATCGATATCTTTAAAATAATCATTTAATACTTCTTTAACATAAGCAAGATCATTAAGTTTATCATTTTCTACAATTCTAACTAACTTAGGTGTAGCTAGTTTAATAATCGTATTATTTTCACTATAACGATTCATTAATAAAGCAAACTTTTCTTCTTTAAGGGTAAAAGGGGTTGCCATTACTACAACACATTGGTTATTTAAGCCATGAACCGCTGGTTTTAAGGCAGGTTCCATACCAATAATAGGAATATCATAATGAGCTCTTAATTCCTTTACACAGGCACTAGTAGCCGTATTACAAGCAATAACAATCGCTTTAACATTTCTTTCAATTAAATGTTCACAAATAGCAAAACAACGTTCTTTAATTGCTTCTTTGCTTTTTTCACCATATGGAGCATATGCACTATCTCCATAAAAGATAAAATGTTCATTAGGCAATACTTGACGTAAAGTTCCTAAAACGGAAATTCCCCCAAAACCAGAATCAAATACTCCAATTGGTTGCATAAAAATCCACCCCTTCTTGACATAGTATTATTATTATAACATAAAATAAGCACCCTAATAAGTTTTTAAACAATAATTTGAATAGCACTACCACCAGTTTTATCTTTAGTTACCATAATTTGTTTATCTATTTTTTGTTTTAATTCATTAACATGGGAAATAATACCAACTAAGCGATCATTAGCTGCTAGTGAAGTTAAAGCTTTAATAGCTTGTGCTAATGATTCTTCATCTAATGAACCAAATCCTTCATCTACAAACATAGTATCTAATTTAATTCCTCCTGCTGATGATTGAATTTCATCCGCTAAACCTAAGGCTAGAGCTAAAGAAGCTTTAAATGATTCTCCTCCAGATAAAGTTTTAACACTACGACAAGTTCCATTATAATGATCAACAACATCTAAATCTAATCCACTTTGTCCACTCTTACTTAAAGCTTCTTTACGACGTACTAAGTCATATTGACCATTAGTCATAATCATTAAACGTGAATTAGCTCTGGCAATAATACGATCAAAGTAATTCATTTGAATATATGTTTCAAGCATAATCTTTTCTTTACCTTGAATACTACCATTAGCACAATTAGCTAAAGCTTTTACCCACATATATTTTTGTTCTACTTTAATTAATTCACTAGCTTTAGTATTAATATTTGTTAAAGCATTTTGATTAGTAGCAATTCTCAAATGTAACTTTTTAGCTTCTTGTTCTAATTCATATAATTTTATTTCTATCGTTTTTTGTTTTAGTTCTAAATCATTTAAATCTTCTACTTCAGTAGAATCAATTCGTTTAATAATTTCTTCTTTAGCTCCTTTAAGTCCACCTAGTTTTTCATTTAAACTAGTTAGTAAACCTTGAGCTTGTTCGATTCCTTGTTTAATTTGCATTACAAGCTTACTTAATTCATCAATTTTAACTAAAACCATTTCTTTAGTATTATAAGTTAATTTACTTTGTAATAGTAATACATCATCATTTAAGGTTTTATTTTCTACTTCTTTAGCTTTTAAACTTTCATTAGTTTGATTAATTGCTTGTTTTACTTGTTCTAAATCTTGTTGTTTATTTGGTAATAATTGATTTATTAAATTTCGACGTTTAATCTTTTGTTCTTCTTCATAAATCGATCTATCGATTTCTTTGATTTCGTCATTTAATTCTTTTAATTTATTTTCCATTAAAAGTTTAATTTCATCTAGTTCTTTACTTCCTAATAATGTATCAGCTATTTCAAAAACTTGTTTTTCTTTTTCAAGTAAAGTTCCTTTAATTCTTCCCGCTTGTTCACGAGCAGTATTAACTTCTTGATTAGCTTGATTTAGTTTACTTTGTAATAAATCTAATTCATCTTTAGTTAAGGTATTTTCAGGTTTAATCGCAATTTGCGGATGAGTAGTTGAACCACAAACTGGACAAGGTAAACCAACTTGTAAAGTATCAGCTAAAATACCAGCTTGTGCATCTAAATAGTTTTGATATTCTTGTTTATATTGTTGTTCAAGCATATTCGTATTAGCTGCTTTTTGATTATAGGTTGTTAGAGCAATTTGATATTGATTAGCAGTATTATTTAACGCAATCATATCAACATTTAAACTTTTTAATTGTTTATTTTGTTCTTGGTAATTAGCTTTTTTACTTTCTAATTTTATTTTTTCTTCCCCAGCATGTTGTAAAGTAATTAACTCTTCTTGATATGTTTTAATTTCTTGATTTAAGTTAGTTACTTTAGTTTCTAAAGTCGTTATTTGTAAAGCAGCTTTAGTTATATAGCTATTGTTTGTTTCAATGATTTTTTCTTTATTAGCTAATTCATCATATTGTGATAACATAGCTTTTAATTTAGCTATTTCTTCTTGCTTAATTTGGATTTGTCCTTCCCTAGCTTTTTGTTGTTCATAATTTTGTTTAGCTTCAACTAAGCTTTCATTTACTTTGTTAGTTTGTGCTTCATTATTAGCTAAATCTTCTTTAGCCTTATTAACATCTTTAACTTTCATAATCTTAGCTTTAATCATATCTAATTCATTTTGAACTTCTTGTTTTTCGTTAGTTATTTTTATTTCTAACCCTTGATCATCACTAATTAATTTTTCCATTAAGGCTAATAAATCTTCACTAGTCATTTCACCTTGTTTAGCTTTATTAACTTCTGAAGCTTCTATTCCATCTTCATCACAAACAATTCCTTTAACATATTGATTAATACTTAAACGAATTGTATTACATTCATTATTTAATCCCGTTGCTTCCTTTTTTAGTTTTTCTTGTAATTCAGCATATAATTGCGTTTTAAATAAATGTCGAAAGATTTCCATACGTTCTTTAGTTGATGATAATAATAGTTTTAAGAAATCTCCTTGCGCAATCATTGCTATTTGACAAAATTGATTACGATCAATTCCCATTATTTCTTTAATAGCATTATCAACATCTTTAATTTTCGTTACAACTTTACCATCGGGATAAGTTAAACAAGCATTAGCTATTTGTTTAGTTGTCCCACTTCCTCGTTTATTAGCTCGTTCATATTCAGGATTTCTTTTCACAACATATTCTTTTCCATAGTATTGAAATCTAAGTTCAACTTCCGTAGGAGTATTTTCATCAGCATATTTAGAGCGTAACATTGAACTTTCACGATTACTTCCACTTGGACTTCCATATAAAGCATAGGTAATTGCATCAAAAATAGTTGTTTTACCTGCTCCTGTATCTCCAGTAATTAAATATAAACCACCAGTCCCTAATTTAGAAAAATCAATTTCACAACTACCTGCATAAGGACCAAACGCAGATATTTTTAATAATAACGGTCTCATCTTTCATTCTCCCATAATTCTTCAATTAACGTTTGCATATAAGCTAATTGTTCATCACTCATCGCTTGGCCATTTTGTGTTTCATAAAAAGTTGCGAAGTGTTCTAATGGAGTTTTATTTTCTACATTTTCGATATTATTTAGTTTAGCTAAACTACGCGTTCTTAAGTTATCATAATCTAGTTTCATAATATTATGATAAATAACTCTCAGTTTACTAATCACATCAGGAATATCTTCTTCATCAGTTAAGGTAATATGTACATAATCTTCATTATAAGTTGTATTTTCATAAAAACTTTTTAAGGTTAATTGTTCATAAGTACCTTTTAATTCCACTAAATCACGTTTAGGAACCAAAGGAATAAAGGATAATTCAATATCATCTTTAGCTTTAAAATCAATTATTGTTACACTTTTTTGATGATTTGCTTCAGAAAATGAATATTTCAATGGTGTTCCACTATAACGAATATATTCACTACCACATTTTTGAGGACGATGAATATGTCCTAAAGCTACATAATCAAAATCTTTAAAGACACTTGCATCAACATTATCACTTCCGCCAACTGATAACTCTTCTGAATCACTAGTCATTGCCCCACTAACAAATTGATGCGTTACTAAAATATTACGTTCATTTAAATTAAGTTGCATATTTTCAATAGCTATTCGTATAGCATCAGTATATGATTCAATCTTCGCTTCAGGATAATAACGACGTACATTAGCTGGTTTGATAAATGGTAATAAATAGAAGTTTATTTCCCCTATTTCATCTTGTAACTTGATTGGTTTAACTTCCCCATGATAAACCCTAGACATATGAATACCACTAGCTTCCATCAATCTTCCTCCAAAGGCAATTCGTTCAGGTGAATCATGATTTCCACTAATTACTAAAACATTAAGTTTACGTTTAGCTAAACTTACTAAAAATTCATCGAATAATTCAACTGCTTCCGCCGATGGTAATGGTTTATCATAAACATCTCCGGCAATAATTATCGTTTCGACATGTTGTTCATCAATTATTTTAATAATCTTTTTTAATATGTATGCTTGATCTTCCAACATGGAAAACTCATTAACTCGTTTTCCAATATGTAAATCGGATAAATGCATAATTCTCATCTAATCACTCCTAACTTTATCTTTATTATAACAAAAAAAAGAGATTTTACTCTCTTTTTAAGCAATCTTTTCTAAAGCATCTTTAGCCGCCATTTGTTGAGCTTTTTTCTTAGAAGAACCTTTACCACGACCTAAAATAATATCATCTAATTTAACTACTACTTCAAATACTGGTTTATTAGCTGGTCCTTCACTACTAATCAATTCATAAGTAACCGTTTTACGATTATCTGATTGGACAAATTCTTGTAATTTAGTTTTATAATCTACTAAACTATCTGGTTTAGGTTGATTAATAGCTGGGGTTAAGACTTCTTCTAGAATAATATCAACACTCATCATTCCACTATCTAAATATAATGCTCCTAATAAAGCTTCAAACATATCAGCTAATAAAGAATCACGTTCTCTTCCTCCGGTTCTTTCTTCACCAACTCCTAATAATAAGAAACGATTTAAACCTAATTGACGATTATAAGTAGCTAGTGATTTTTCACATACTAGTTGAGCTCTTAATGTTGTCATTTCTCCTTCTTTTAAATTAGGTTCAAGTTTAAATAATTTTTGTGATGACCACAATTGTAAAACCGCATCCCCCATAAATTCTAAACGTTCATTATCATGACGATTTCCTTTGTGTTCATTAACATATGAAGAATGTGTTACAGCTTCTAATATTAATTTTTTATTGTAGTAAGGAATATGCTTACTATTTAACCATTCGAATATTGTTTTCATATTTTCCCCTCTAATCCAAGTAATTAAGTTGTTGCATATTTTGTTCTAGATATGTTTTAATGTGTGGATATTCATCTAAATGCATAATAATTTCTTTAGCATCTTCGCCACTTACTTCTAAGATTTTTTGATCTTCAATAACATTACCTAAAATAAAATCTGGTGCTCCACTTTGTCTAGTTCCTAGAATATCACCTGGACCTCTTAACTCTAAATCTTTGCGTGAGATTTCAAATCCATCATTACAACTTTCTAATACTTTTAAGCGTTTAATACTATCTTCTTCTTTGCTATTAGATAATAAGAAGCAATAACCTTGATGTTCTCCTCGACCAACTCGACCACGTAATTGATGTATTTGACTCATACCAAAGCGATGGGCATCATAAATAACCATCACATTAGCATTTTTCACATCAACCCCGACTTCAATTACGGTTGTACTTACCATTATTTGAATTTTACCTTCAACAAATGATGCCATAATCTCATCTTTTTCACTACTCATTTGTCCTCCGTGTAATAAAGCTATTTGATATTTTTTACCTAATACTTTTTGCATTCCATCATAAATATCAATAACATTTTTCATTTGATAATCTTCATTATTTTCAATAGCTGGACAGACAACATATACTTGTCTTCCTTCATCAACTTGTGACAAGATAAATTCTAGACAAGGTTGCATACTGCTACTTTGGTAATATTTCGTAATAATTGCTTTACGATTACTTGGTAAAGTTTGAATAGTTGAAACATCCATATCACTACATAAGGATATTGCTAATGTACGCGGAATTGGAGTTGCTGACATTAATAAAAAATCAACATTATCTCCTTTTTCTAACATACTTCGGCGTTGTTTAACTCCGAAACGATGATGTTCATCCACTACTACTAAACCTAAGTTATGATAAGTAACTTGATCTTGAAATAAAGCATGGGTTCCAATTAATATATCAATTTCATTATTTTTTAATCGTTTTAAAATATCTTCTTTTTCTTTCGGTTTAAGTGATGAATATAATCCTGCTACATTCACCTTAAAGTCTTGAAATAACTTAGTTATATTTTTTACATGTTGTTTCGCTAATAATTCTGTTGGGGCTAATAATACTGCTTGTTGGTGTGATAAAACACATGCATATAAAGCATAACATGCTACAATCGTTTTTCCACATCCTACATCCCCTTGAACCATTCGATACATCATTTTTTGACTTTTTAAGTCATTTAAAATATCTTGAATTACGATATTTTGGTCTTTACTTAAAGTAAAGTCTAAGGCTCGATTTAATTCATAAACATCTTCAATATCAAAACACTTAGGTAGTTTAAGTGTTTGTTGTTGATTTTGTTTAACATAGTTCATCCATAATTGAAACCTTAAAAATTCTTCATATTTTAAATATCTCAAACTTTGTTTTAAATGTTCTTTACTTTTAGGATGATGCACATAATATAAAGCATCAACTCCCGAAATCAAACGATATTTATCTAAATACTTTTTAGGAATAAATTCTAAGTAATGGCTAGCATAAATCGGATAAGCTATATCTAATAATTTAAGAATATCTTTTTCACTTATTCCTTCTTTAAGATGATATAGTGGTTTAATTCCACACAAAGTATTTATATCATCACTATAATATTTACTGGCAACTACTTTATAATTCCCTTGGTATTTTCCTTGAATAACTATTTTTTTACCTTGAGTAAAATTAGAAATCCAAGGACGATTAAAAATACTGATGGTGATAATTTCATCTTGAACATTCATTTGAAAGGTTGTTAAGGTAAGTTTGCCTTTTAAGCGTAAAACTTTAGCCTGTGAAACAATAATCCCTTCAAAAAAGACTTTCCCATCTTTTTCCCATTCATTAAAAGGCTGTGCTTCTAATACTTCATAACGATGAGGATAATAGCGCATTAAATCTTCTAAAGTAATTAATTCGAGCTTATTGCATATATCTAATCTTTTCTTTGTTAACTTTAAATCAGATAATAACATGGCTTTTCACCTCACAGTTCATTATTATACCATTTTTTAATTATATTGACTAGAAAAAATGTTATGCATCACTTGCTTGAATGCATAACATTTTACCTTGATGTATTTCCACAATTCCTTCTTGATCAACAATTTCATTAGAGATTGTTAATAAGCAATCTTCGCTAAGATGATGATGATCTAGTGGATATTTCATTCCTTTTAAACTAATACAACATGCTTCTAAAGGAATTAAGCTTAAATATGTATGTTTCTTTTCTAGATGATGAATACCAACGTGTAATTTAGAAATAATATTTGTTTCATTCATTAAAACTAAATCATAATCACGTTTCATCAATAAACATAAATTAGCTAATTCATGATCAACTCTTCCTCCTAAACATCCATATAAATATAGTTTTTGATACCCTAGTGAGTAAGCATATTTAATTGCATACTCACTATCAGTATCATCTTTTTCGCAAGGAAGTTTAATAATTTGATCACATGAATTTTGAATTAGTTGATATTCTTTTTCATTACAACTATCAAAATCACCAATTGCTAATTTCATTTTTAAACCTTGTTTAGCACATAAATAAGCACCATAATCAACACCAATAACATCAATACCTAAATCAGGTATTATTTTAGCTTTAGGACAAACTAGAATTGCTTGTTCCATAATAAATCACAGCTTTCCACAATTCCATTTTTAAAGACATAGCTTCCAGCTACTAAAGTATCACAACCTGCTTCAAGGGCTAAATCAGCTGTTGTAGCATTAATTCCCCCATCGATTTCTAAACGTACATTTAAGTTATTATCATCAATTGTTTTACGTAATAAACGTACTTTATCTAATTGATCTTCCATAAATGATTGACCACCAAATCCTGGTTCAACACTCATAACTAAGACTAAATCAAATTCAGCTAAGTGTGGTAATAAGCTTTCAATACTTGTTTTAGGTTTAACACTAATTCCTACTTTCACATTTGCTTCACGAATTTTTTTAGCTAAAGCTAAACAAGCATCTAAATCTTCACATGCTTCTAAATGGAAAGTAATTAAATCAGCCCCAGCCTTAATAAATATTTCTGAAATAAAAGCTGGATCACTAACCATTAAATGAACATCCATAAATAAATTACTAGCTTTTTTAACACCTTTTAAAATATCTGGTCCAAAAGTTAAATTTGGTACAAAGTGTCCATCCATTACATCAAAGTGTAACCATTTTGCTTTTGATTGTTTTAATTCTTCAATTTGTTCACTACATTTACTGTAGTCTAAAGATAAAATTGAAGGAGCAATAACTAATTCTTGTTTCATAAATCCTCCTAATATTTAATTACTTTATTACGAATAATTTCCATTACATCTAAATAATTTTGATATCTTTTTTGATCGATTTTACCTTCATTTAAGGCTTCAATAACTACACATCCAGGTTCATGGATATGTTTACAGTCATTAAACTTACAATTACCTAAATAAGGCTTAAAATCAGGAATACATGCTGACATTTCACTTTCTTCAAACAAAGTGAAATCTAAGGAAGAAAATCCTGGTGTATCGGCTAAATATCCTTCACATATTGCATGTAATTCACAATGTCTCGTTGTATGTTTCCCTCGACCTAAGGCTTTTGATATCGCTTGAGTTTGTAATTCAAAACTTGAATCTAAACGATTAATTAAACTACTTTTACCAGCCCCACTTTGTCCAGTTAAAACACTTATTTTATCTTTTAAACAAGCTTTTAAGTCCTTATCATCATAACCTTCACCACTTATATAGCATTCATATCCACTTTTTCGATAATTTTCGATTGTTTGCCATAAAGGATCATCATCACTAATTAAATCAGCTTTAGTAAAACAAATAACTGGTTTAATATTAGCATAAGCTACAACAAAGATTAAACGATCTAATAAGGTTTGCGAAAAATCTGGTTCTTTAAGTGAAGCAACAATAATTGCTTGATCAACATTCGCAACACTAGGTCTTAATAATTCATTTTTACGTGGTTCAATTTTTTGAATTCCATATTGATCTTCTAATTGTTCAATCCACACGATATCACCAACAACTGGTGATTGTTTCTTTTTTCTTAATTTTCCCATCGCAATTGCTAAATGGGTTTGATTATCTTCATTCAATACTAAATATTGATTAGAGACAATTCGTATAATTCTTGCTTTTTCCATTAGTAGTAATATAACGTGATTGTATTGTTTCCTTCTTGTTTATACCAACTTCCTTCAGCTGGATCAACATCAACCACGACTCCTTCCTCATATTCAACACCATCTTCTTTATCTAATTTATAAAGAACTGGATAAATACCTTTTTGTTGGAGATAATTTTGGGCATCTTCAACCTTTAAACCAACAATTCCCCTAATTTCAAATTCAACCACACTAGTTACTACAAATTTAATACTTACTTCTTCATTTGGCGCAACAACACTACCTAAAGCAATACCACTTTGTTCAATGATATAACCAGCTTTTTTATTAGTTGTTTGACGATATTCAACTTCAATTTTAATATTAGGAGCTTGTTTAGCTAGTTGTTGGGCTACTGTTTCATATTTTTGATTAACATAATCTTCCACAACATAGGTTTTTCCTTTACTAAAAGTAAGTACAATTCGTTTATTTTTATCTACTTTACTACCTTCTTCATAATTTATTTTTATAAATTCACCGGCTTCTAAAGTATCAGAATATTCTTCTTTAATGACAATATTTTCTTTTTTAAATCCGGCATGAATTAATTCATCAACCATCGTTTCTTGTTGATATGTAGTAAAGTAAGGAACTTCAACATTAGCATTTTGCATAACAATAATTCCAATACCTAAAGCAATAGCTATTCCTAAGATAATAAATAAAACAATAATTTTATTATTCTTTTGCTTACTAACTTTTTTATTAGGAGTTGTTTTAGGTTCTTTTGTTTTAGGTTCTTTAATTTCTTTTGTTGTTTCCACAACTGCTGGTTTTAAAACTATTTTTTCCACATTAGGATTTTGTAGACAATGTTCTAAATCATATAACATTTCTTTAGCACTTTGATAACGTTGTTTAGTATCTTTAGCCGTAGCTAAAGTAATAATATTTTCTACTGATTGAGGGATATCTGGATTAAAATCACGAATTGAAGGAATCTCATCATGTAGATGTTTAATAGCAATATTAACTGCATTATCACCTTTAAAAGGAACTTTCCCACTTAATAATTCATAGAAAACAATTCCTAAGGCATAAATATCTACTTGACAACCAACTTCTTCCCCTTTAGTAGCTTCAGGTGCTAAATAATGAGCACTTCCTAATACTGATTCACTTGGCGTTAAATTGATGGCATCATTCGATAAAGCAATTCCAAAATCGGTTATTTTAATTGTTCCATCATCTTTAACTAAGACATTTTGGGGTTTAATATCACGATGAATAATTCCATGTTCATGAGCATGTAAGACAGCTTTAGTTAAAGGAATCATAATATCTAAAGCTTCTTTTACATATAAAGCTCCTCTTAAACTAATTAATTGTTTTAAGGTTCTTCCTTTAACATATTCCATCACGATATATTTAAGTCCATCTTCTTCCCCAACATCATATACACTAACAATATTAGGATGAGACAATTTGACACAAGCTTGGGCTTCACGTTGAAAACGAATATCCACAACGGGATCTTTACTTAATTCACGACGTAATATTTTCATAGCTACTTTACGTTCAATAATCGTATCATATACTAAATAAACATCAGCCATTCCACCTTCACCAATACTAGATAAGACTTTATAACGTCGTCCAATTAATTGACCTTGCTTAATAATCATGCCTTCACCCCCTCTACAATAACAATCGTAATATTATCATAACCACCAGTTTGTAATGCTTTAGTCAATAAACATTTATTTTTTTCAGCTAAATCTAGTGATGATTGCATAACTTCTTTAATTTGCATATCTGATACATAACCATGTAAACCATCACTACATAATAGTAAATAATCAAAATCAGGTTCAATTTTTTTAATATCTAATTGAAATTGATCCCAAATTCCAATAGCATTGGTTAAAACATGTCGTTTAGGGTGATTAATTGCTTCTTTAGCGCTAATTTCCCCATCTTTAAGCATTTTCGCAATTAAAGTATGATCTTCACTAAGACAAATAAAATCTTGTTTATATAAGCCATAAATACGTGAATCTCCGGCATGAAAAACATAATCACCACTAGCTAATTTTAAATAACCTACTAAGGTTGTTCCCATACCATATAGTTTTTCATCATTTAAACTTTCCGCAAAGATTTTATCATTAATACTTTTCATTACTTCATCAAGCCAATTTTTAACTTGATAATCTTGGTAATCATGAAAATTTTGCTTGGTAAAAGCTTGAATTAATAAATCACTAGCCATCTTACTAGCAACATCTCCTCCATTACTTCCCCCAATTCCATCACAGACAACAACCAATTCACCCCATTCACTACTTTGATAACCATAAGCATCTTGATTATTATCACGAATTAATCCTTGGTGAGTATTAGCACTAATTTTCAAGTGATTCACCACTTTTCTTTAAATGTTTAACGCGTAATTGACCACATGCAGCATCAATATCGGCTCCATGTTCCTTACGAATTGTACATCTAATTCCTTGTTTCATTAAAGCATCATAGAAAACCATTGCTTCTTCATATTTAACCGATTTAAATCCTTTTTCATCAACTGAGTTATATGGAATTAAATTCACATAAGCATTATATCCTCTTAATAATTTAGCTAATTGTTTAACATGTTCCATTTGGTCATTAACCCCTTTTAATAAGATGTATTCAAAAGTTAAACGACGGTTATTTTCTTGACCATAGAAATCAATAGCTTTCATTAATTCATCTAAATTATATGCTTTATTAATTGGCATTAATTTATTTCTTAATTCGTTATTTGGGGCATGTAAAGAAATAGCTAAGTTATATTGCGTATGTTCTTTCGCAAATTCATAAATACGTGGTACAACTCCACAAGTTGAAACCGTAATATGACGAGCTCCAATACCTAAACCACGATCATGATTTACGGTAGCTAAGAAATTCATCACATTTTCATAGTTATCAAATGGTTCTCCTGTCCCCATCACAACGATATGTGATAAGCGATCGTTATTTAAGTCTAAATCTTTTTGAATCATAACAATTTGTGCCACAATTTCACCACTAGTTAAATCACGTTTCTTTTTCGTTAATCCACTAGCACAGAATGCACATCCCATATTACATCCAACTTGCGTTGTAACACAAACACTTTTTCCATAGTCAAATACCATTAAAACACTTTCAATTAAGGAACCATCTTCTAAAACGAATAAGTATTTAGTTGTTCCATCACTTGATACTTGTTTATCTCTTAGTTCTAATGGGGCTAATTTATAATTAGCTTTTAAGACTTCTCTTGTTTCTTTAGATAAATTAGACATTTCATCGATACTAGTTACACGTTGACGATATAACCATTGAAAGATTTGATGTCCTCTAAATTTTTTCCAACCATGGCTTTCAGCCATTGCTTGCATTTGTTCATAATTAAAATCGTATAAATTTTGCATATATTCTCCAATCTAAAATAATGATAATTGATTTTCTTCTTGTAATCCTTCAAGTACTCCCATTGATTCTAATTTCTTACATAGTGTTGTACTTAAACCAGTACGTTTTAATAAGTCTTGTTTAGATAAGAATGGTTCTTTTTCTCTCGCTTCAACAATACTTAAAGCTACGTTTTCACCTAAACCATCAATTGAAGTAAATGGTGGAATAATATAATTAGGTCTTTCTTTATCAACAATAAATTCTTTCGCTGCGGAACGATTTAAGTCAATATTTGTAAAGTAATATCCTCTTAAAACCATTTCTAAAGCTAATTCTAAAGTAGAATAAGTATCTTTATCTTTCTTCGTTACTTCTTTTTTCATTTTTGGATCTTTAAATTTCGCATCCAACATAGACATTTTGTAACGAATTGATTGTTCACCTTGAATCATTGTTTCGATATCATAAGCATCACAACGAATTGAGAAGAACATACAGTAGTAGTATTGCGGTTGATGTACTTTAAACCAAGCAATACGAATGGCCATCATTACGTAAGCTACCGCATGGGCTTTAGGGAACATATATTTAATCTTCTTACAAGATTCAATATACCAATCTTCAACCCCATTTTCTTTCATTTCCACAATCCATTCATCTTTTAGTCCTTTACCTTTACGTACACTTTCCATAATAGTAAAGGCTGATTTTGGTTTTAATCCTTTATGAAGTAAGTAAACCATAATGTCATCACGACATCCAATAACACTTTTTAAGGTACAAGTCCCATTTTCAATTAAGTCTTTAGCATTTCCTAACCAAACATCAGTACCATGTGATAAACCTGATATTTTTAATAATTCATCAAAGGTTGTTGGTTTAGTAAGGGATAAAATTCCTCGTACAAATGGGGTACCGAATTCGGGAATTCCAGCTGCTCCGGTAGTTTCGCTTGTTTTACTACTGTCGATTTTTAAAGCATCAATACTTGAGAAAATAGACATTGTTTCAGGATCGTTCATGGGAATTGTGGTTACATCGATACCACTCATTCGTTCTAACATTTTCATTGCGGTTGGATCAACATGTCCTAAGATATCAAATTTAAGAATATTGTCATGAATTTGATGGAAATCAAAGTGGGTTGTTTTCCATTCCGCATGGGGATCATTAGCTGGATATTGAACTGGGGTAAAATCATGAACATCTAAATCTAGTGGTACAACGACAATTCCTCCTGGATGTTGTCCCGTAGTTCGTTTTACTCCTTCACATTTTTTAGCTAAATAAGTCATACGCGCATTACGCATACTTCCTTCGCTACCCATTTCTTCTTCATAACCTTTAATATATCCAAAGGCTGTTTTTTCGGCTACTGTACCCGTTGTCCCTGCTCTAAAGACATGGTCTTCTCCAAATACTTCTTTGGTATAAGCATGGGCATTAGGTTGATATTCTCCTGAGAAGTTTAAATCGATATCCGGTACTTTATCTCCTTCAAATCCTAAGAAGGTTTCAAATGGAATATCGTGTCCATCTCCACGAATAATTGTTCCACAATTTGGACAACTAATATCAGGTAAGTCATAACCATTTGGTACACTTCCATCTTCAAAGAATTTAGTATAGTGACATTTTGGACATACATAGTGAGGAGCTAAAGGATTTACTTCGGTAATTTCCGACATTGTCGCAACAAAGCTTGAACCTACTGAACCACGTGATCCTACTAGATATCCATCATCTAAACTTTTCTTAACCAGTAAGTGAGAGATATAATATACTACATAATATCCCGCACCAATAATACTATCTAATTCACGATTTAAACGTTTTTCCACAATTTCAGGTAAATTTGGTCCATAACGTTTATGGGCATTTTCAAAACAAATATCGCGTAGTAATTGATCACTACCTTCAATATCTGGTGGATATAATTTTGATTTTACTGGATAAATAACTTCAATCATATCAGCTATTTTACGAGTATTGGTAATAACATATTCATAAGCTTTTTCTTCCCCTAACCAGTTAAATGCTTGTAGCATTTCATTAGTTGTGCGCATATATTGGTTTGGTGAAGATACAACTCTTCGTTTATCTTTATCATAAATATATAACGGATGTCTAATTCCCCCAATAGCTTGGGCATTAATATAGATATCACGTAATTGTTTTTCATTAGGATGAACATGATGGGCATCACTACTAGCTACGATAATTTTACCTAATTCATTAGCACATTCAATAATCATCATTAAGATTTGTTTTAATCTTGTTTCATCTTCGATACTATTACGATCAATTAAATAACGATAGTTTTCTAGTGGTTGAATTTCAATATAGTCATAAAACTTCATGGCTTCAAGCACTTCTTTTTTACCTTGGGTACTTGCTAAATCAAAGATTTCTCCATTTGAACAAGAACTTCCAATTAGTAAGTTTCCATTTAATTTTCGTTTTAGGATCTCATTACGCCATATTTTAGCTTCTGCTATGGCACTACTACTTTTTTTATTGTAACTTAATTGCGTTGTATGCGAAATAGTTACTAATTCAAATAGTTCTTTTAAACCTGCCATATTTTTAACTAAAATAGTCACGTGTTTATCTCTTACTTTAAATAAGTTATCTTGATCTTGTAGACAAGCTAAATCATTTAAGGTTTTCACATGTTTTAAGTTATTTAGCATATGCATAAAGACTTGAGCTAAAACTTGGGCATCATAATCTGCTCGGTGAGCTACATCTTCATCATAAGTAATATTATAAGCTCTAGCTACCCCACCTAAACGATAGTTTTTTCGTTCTAACATATTTCGTGCTAAGTCTAAAGTATCAATTACTGGATTCATTAAGGGTTGACGTCCACAACGGACTAATTCAGCATTTAAGAATCCATAGTCAAAGGTAGCATTATGTGCTACTAAGATACTATCACCAATAAAGTTTAAGATTTGTTCAGCGGCTTCTTCAAAAGTTAATGCATTACGTAAATCTTCATTAGTAATATTAGTTAAGTTAGTTGTGAAGGCACTAATTTGTCGTGGTGGTTTAATAAACAATTGTAAGGAATCGACAATGGTTCTATTTTCCATAATTTGAGCCCCAAATTCTATAATATGGTCAAATTGATTAGATAAACCAGTTGTTTCTAAGTCAAAGATACAATATCTTCCTTTTTCTAATTCTGTATCGTTGGGATTACGAACAATAGTGAAATAAGGATCAATCATATTCATTTCAATTCCATATAATACTTTCATTGGTTTTTCTCGTTTTTTATTAATTCCAGCTAAAGTATTTTGGGCGGTTGGGAAAGCTTGTACAACTCGATGGTCACATAATGCGATGGCATCCCATCCCCATTTATCGGCTTGTTTAATATATTCACTTACATCACATACTCCATCCATTTCTGATAGTTTAGTATGTAAGTGTAATTCAACACGTTTTAGTGGGGCATTATCTTCACGTTCTTTTCGATTAATTACTTCAATTTTATCAGGGTTTAAGACTAATTCACGAATATATGAATCATAATCAACATTACCACAAACGCGTACATAATCTCCTACTTTGATTTCTTTAAGTTTTTCAGCACTTAAAGCTCCACGTTCAAAACGTTTTAATAAAATAGCATCTTCATCATCTGCTAGATATAATGTTTGCATTAATTTACCATTACGCATTTCTCTAAGTTCTTGATCAAAAATAACTCCACATACTTCAATTTGCATCATTGATTCGCTAACTTGAATTAATTTCATTGAGGTATATTCTTTTTTACTTCGTTTAAATTGTTGGTAATCTTTTTTATCTTCAAAAACTTCTTTTATTTTATTTTCGGTTTTAACTTTAACACTTAATACTTCTTGACTTGGTTGAATAGCTTTAATTAAAATTTCTAATTTAATTCCACATTGTTTTAAACTATCTTCAAGTATATATTTATTAACAATAGCATCTTCCATTAGTTTTTTATCTGCTACATGATATAAGATACGTTTTTCTTCTAATGTCGGTAACATTTCTTTAAACACTTGTAGACGATGATCAATTCCGACAAAATGTTGAATATAATCACTTAATTGCATTAAAGTAACTTGTGGATCATCACATTCAATTGTTAGCTTTATTTTAGCTTTAGTTGCTAATTGCATGCGTTTAATAAAAGTATCATATAAATTATAGGGTAATACTTTTGATAAGTGTAAATTCATTTCTAAATTACTGGTTTGTTTATGAAAATGAGGGTTCATGGTGAAATATGCTTCTTCAAAGTATTCCATCCCTTCATAGTTATCATCAATTTTTAAAAGTATATCTTTAAGCCTTAATGTCATATGTATTCCTCACTTTCGCATTCATAGTTTATTTTATCATAATAAAGGGATAATTTCTTTACTTTTTATAAAGTTTCTTCATAAGCATTAAAAAAAGCCTTTCGACAAAGGCTTAATTTTTAATGGAATAACTTTGTAATAAAGGCTCCAATAGCACGATCTGTATTATCAATCTCATGGAAGAATTTTAATTCATCAACATTTAATAAGATAACTCCACAATGTCCTTTATATGTTGGGAAACAAATAATTTGTAGGTTAGTATCGATTTCAGGACTATAATCAACAATATTTAATAATTCTTCAAATAAAGTTGAACGTTCATATAATCTTAACCAAGTATCAGACATTGAAGGGAATACTTCCGTGAAATTGTGACCAACTAATTTATCTAAAGGTATTTTTTCTAATCTAGCTAAAGCTTCATTACCATAACAGAAGCGCCAGTCAACCGCTTTATCTTCTTCATCAAAAACCATTTCGATATCGGTAAAAGCAAATGGTAAATCATCGAAGATACGATAAACATCATGGAATTCTTCGATTGTTGTTGGAATATCATATTTAGAAAAACCGCTAATTATACGTTTTTGTTTAGCGTGATATTCTTTAATAATTGTTTCATAGTTACGTTTAGCATAAACTAATGATTCTCCGTTAATCAAAATAACATCATCAGCAATTTCATGAATTGCATAAGCTGAAACTAAGCAATTACGTTTAACTTTAATAAAGTCATCACCAAGCATTGTTTCAAATTCTTGTAGTGTAACTCTTGTTTCGATAATACTTCCATCAGCTAAGTGAATATATGCCATGTTTCCTTTCATCATAACATATAGAATAGTTCTTATATTAATGGTAATGTCATTTCGATCAGAATTAACGATAATTCGTGTACCATTTTTCATAAATTTCCTCCTACTATTTATTAATTAATTTTATTTTAGCATAATTTATTACAAATATTCAATAATAATACTACCAAAAAAGCTTTTTTCTTATAATTCATCACATTTATAAATAATATATAAATAAATTATAGGGAAATAATATCAAACG
>CAZQJH010000007.1:16823-30086 GCA_964593515.1 uncultured Erysipelotrichaceae bacterium | reverse complement strand
CAAGCTGATGTTGATAAAATGGCTAAAGCAATTAATGATGCTATTGATGCTTTAGTATATAAAGATGCTGATTATACTGAAGTAGATGCAGCTAAAGAAGAAGCGAATGGTTTAAATAAATTATTATATGTATCATTTGATGCAGTAGAAGAAGCCGTTAATTCAATCGTTGAAGGTTTAAATATTACCGAACAAGAACGTGTTGATGCGATGGCTAAAGCAATTAAAGATGCGATAAATGCTTTAGTATATAAAGATGCTGATTATAGTAAAGTAGATGAAGCAATTGCTTTAGGACAAGCAAAATTAGCTGAATGTGAAGCGGAAAAAGATTTATATAAAGGATATGATGAGTTACAAGAAGCAATTGATAATGTAGTAAGAGGTTATAACATTACAAAACAAGAAGAAGTAGATGCAATGGCTAGTGCAATTATGGAAGCTATTTCTAAAGTGCAAAAACCTGAATTAAAATCAATTCAATTTGAAACAATTTTAAATAAATATAGTAATATTACTATGGTTATCTTTACTGATGAAGAGTTTAATGATCAAGCTGAAAGTTATGATAAGCTAGGTGTTAATGATACGGATGTTGTTATTGGATGGCAAGTTTGTAATATATATTACGTTTCTTCAAATAAAAAAGGATTTAAAATTATTGCACCAGAAGATTGTAGCACTATGTTTGTAAACTGTATCTCATTAAAAGCAATAAGATTTAACAAATTTGATACATCTAAGGTAGAGAGTATGTCATATATGTTTTCTGGTTGTATTAATTTAGGGGAACTTGACTTAAGTAACTTTGATACATCAAATGTAACAGATATGTCATATATGTTTGCTGATTGCTATGATTTATGTGAAATTAACTTAAGTAACTTTGATACATCAAATGTAACAGATATGTCTAGTATGTTTGCTTACTGTGGTAAATTATGTGAACTTAACTTAAGCGACTTTGATACATCGAAAGTAGAATCTATAACTGCTATGTTTGATTCTTGTTCATCATTAGAAAACTTAAATCTACAAAATGCTAAATTAACTAGTATAATTAAAGATGGTTTCGATGGCATATGGGTTGATGGTATCGTCATTGATTTAACTAATGCAACAGTACCTGAAGATTTTAGTCTTGATTATTTCCCTAATTATAATTCAACATGGATAATTAAATATCCAGCTGATTATAGTAAAGTAGATGAAGCAATTGCTTTAGGACAAGCAAAATTAGCTGAATGTGAAGCGGAAAAAGATTTATATAAAGGATATGATGAGTTACAAGAAGCAATTGATAATGTAGTAAGAGGTTATAACATTACAAAACAAGAAGAAGTAGATGCAATGGCTAGTGCAATTATGGAAGCTATTTCTAAAGTGCAAAAACCTGAATTAAAATCAATTCAATTTGAAACAATTTTAAATAAATATAGTAATATTACTATGGTTATCTTTACTGATGAAGAGTTTAATGATCAAGCTGAAAGTTATGATAAGCTAGGTGTTAATGATACGGATGTTGTTATTGGATGGCAAGTTTGTAATATATATTACGTTTCTTCAAATAAAAATGGATTTAAAATTATTGCACCAGAAGATTGTAGCGATATGTTTACAAACTGTTTCTCATTAAAAGAAATAAGTTTTACCGAATTTGATACATCAAATGTAACAGATATGTCATATATGTTTGCTTATTGCAATGATTTATATGCACTTGACTTAAGTAGTTTTGATACATCAAATGTAACAGATATGTCATATATGTTTGCTTATTGCAAAGATTTATATGCACTTAACTTAAGAAAATTTGATACATCAAATGTAACAGATATGTCATATATGTTTGCTTATTGCAAAGATTTATATGCACTTAACTTAAGAAAATTTGATACATCAAGTGTAACAGATATGTCATATATGTTTTCTGATTGTACATCATTGCAAAGCCTTGACTTAAGTAGCTTTAATACATCAAGTGTAACAGATATGTCATATATGTTTGCTGGATGCCGTAAATTATATAAACTTAACTTAAGTAACTTCGATACATCGAAAGTAGAAAACACAAATTCTATGTTTAATCGTTGTTCAGAATTACAAAACTTAAATCTACAAAATGCCAAATTAACTAGTATAATTAAAGATGATTTCAATGGCATATGGGTTAATAATATCGTCATTGATTTAACTGATGCAACATTACCTGAAGACTTTAGTATTAGTTCATATTTCAGTGGTTATAATGAAACATGGACAATTATAGGTTTAGAATAAAAAGAATTAATTACCTTTATAAGGAACTAATGTAAAAAAAGATTGATACCTTTTTTGATTTGGTATCAATCTTTTTTAGTGCTTGGATGTTTTTATGTCATTTAAAAGATGATAGATTTTAGCAATTGGTAATCCTACAACGTTATAGTAGTCACCTTTAATTTCTTTAACTAAGATTTTCCCGATGCCTTGAATTCCATAACTTCCAGCTTTATCAACATATTCATTAGTATCTAAATAATTGTTGATAAGCTCATCACTAAGGTTATAGAAAGTAACGTAAGTTTCTTCATGAAATTTATATTCTTGTTGTTTGCTTAAAATAGCTACACCAGAGATAACTCGATGAGTTTGATTAGATAACATTTTCAACATGTTAAAGGCTTCTTGACGATTCTTAGGTTTACCTAAGGCATGGTTTTGATAAACAACCATGGTATCACAACCGATCACTATATCATCTTGATGTTTATCATAAATAGTTTTAGCTTTACCATAAGCGTTTTCCACAATATTATCTTCAATACTTAAATTAGGTTTTAAGACTTCATCATAATCAGAAACCATTACTTTAAAGTCAATATTAACACTGCTTAGTAATTCTTTACGACGAGGGGATTGACTAGCTAGAATGATGGCCATATTGCTTCACCTTCTTTCGATAATATAAAATACTAGTAATGATACAAGCGATAAAACAAATAGCAAAAGTAATAACGATACGCATAACTAATTCATAGAAGAAAGGTTCAGGGAATAAGTTAATCATCATATCGGTATTAGGGTTTAATAGCCATAAATCATTCGTAAAGAAGACTTGATGGAAATTAGTCCAAAATGAATTGAAATCAACATAAGCATATAAACCTAAGAAACTAATAATTAGGATAAATAAGATGCTTACTTTAAGGAAAGCTTGACTTATTGATAATAACATTGCTTTACCTTGATATTTAATCATAATGATTAAAGAGATTATTGCCACAATTATACAGATGTTACGAACTAAAATAGCATTTTGATATAAGTTTTTCACATCAATCATATGATCGCTTTCACGTTTATTAAAAGCTTTAGTGCTTTGATTATCTTTAGTAATATCTAAGTCGATATCACTGCGTTTATCTTGAAGATAATCTAATAAAACAAGGGTTGATGCTTCTAAGTCACTTTGGGAAATACCAATACTATTAGCGGTGTCTAATTTAATATATGCTTGTTTATAAAAGCTAAAATTAAAGCAATGGTAATCAACACTAGTTAATAAAATACTAATAATTAGACAAAAACTAAATAAAGGGGCAAATAAAGTTTTAGATAAATTTTGCATAATAAAACTCCTTTCGTTATGATTTTAGGCAAAAAATAAAACCATGTCAAGAGAAGGAGGTTGCTTGACATGGTTTTTGTTAATTAGTCGTCAACTTTAATATTTAAAAAGTCGGCTACCAATTTAACATCTTTATCACCTCTACCTGATAAAGTTACAATAATTACTTTATCTTTAGGTAGAGTAGGAGCAAGTTTCATCGCATAAGCAAGGGCATGTGATGATTCAATTGCAGGAATAATACCTTCCATCTTAGTTAAATATAAGAAAGCATCAACAGCTTCTTGATCATTAATAGCTACATATTGAGCACGTTTACTTTCATGTAAATAAGCTAATTCAGGACCAACACCAGGATAATCTAAACCAGCTGAAATCGTATAAGCACTAGCTACTTCACCATTTTCATCTTGAAGGAAAATAGACTTCATTCCGTGTAAAATAGCTTCACTTCCTTTATTGATAGCTGCTGCATGATAAGGAGTATCAATTCCTTTACCGGCAGCTTCACAACCAATTAAAGTTACTTCAGGATTATCTAAATAATCATAGAAAGAACCAATGGCATTACTTCCCCCACCAACACAAGCTATAACATAATCAGGTAATTTACCTTCTTTAGCTAAACATTGTTGTTTACTTTCTTTTGAAATAATATGTTGGAAATTACGAACCATGGTTGGATATGGGTGTGGACCAACGGCACTTCCTAAGACATAGAAAGTATCCTTACAACGTTCACACCATACTTTAATAGCTTCATCACAAGCTTCTTTTAAAGTTGCACTACCATAATTAACGCTAATAACTTTAGCACCTAATAATTCCATTTTAAAGACATTTAAAGATTGTCGTTCAATATCTTCTTTACCCATATATATTTCACAATCCATATTAAATAAAGAAGCTACTGTAGCTACGGCTACTCCATGGGAACCAGCCCCAGTTTCCGCAATAACTTTCTTTTTACCCATATAACGTGCTAATAAGACTTGACCAATAACATTATTTAATTTATGTGATCCAGTATGATTCATATCTTCACGTTTTAAATAAATCTTAGCTCCACCTAAATCTTCACTCATTGCTTTGGCATAGTATAATAAAGATGGTCGATTAACATATTCTTTTAAATATTGATTGTATTCATTAATAAATGATTCATCATTCATCGCTTGATTATAAGCTGTTTCTAATTCGTTTAATACTGAAGTTAATTCTGGAGTATATTGACCTCCAAACTGTCCAAACATTCCTTTTTGCATTGTTTTTACCTACCTTTCATTTGTTTAAGAAAGGTACTTATAACGTTTGTAGTGAAAAAAGAAAACTCTTTTGTCGATTATAGGACAAAAGAGTTGTTAGCCACCTATTTTCGCATAAACGACAAGTACCATCATACCTGTTCTTTTGATAACGCTAGAATTGCGACATGAGATACTATGATTTCCCCCATGCATCTAGTAGGTCCATTCGATAAATTTATTAGTTTGAACTTTCACCAACTTCAACTCGCTAAGCTAATAAGGTTTTACTTACTACTCCTACATCTTTGATTTATGTCTAAATTATACGCTCACAATTTTCATGTGTCAATCATTTATTTACATAATTTTTCTCTTTTTGTTTTCATTTTGTTTCATTGATTAAAAGATACGTTTGTTTTAAAATATAAACGAGGTGATAAGAATGAATATTGGCTTAAAAAATCAATTAATTGCATATGTTGAAGATGTTTTAAAACCATATGAAGTTGAAAATATCGAATTATATGATGAAGTAGAATTAGATGTATATTTAGTAGAAATGGAAGATGGTCAAGAATATTGGCTTTTATATGATCAAGGTGTAGTTGGTTTATACCGTAAAACAGGTATTTTTAATGATTTAGCTAATGTTTTAGAAGTACAAAGTGAATATGAACTTAATGAAGCATATCATTAAAAAAGCACAACGATTAGTTGTGCTGTAAGTATGTATATTTTGGTTTATATAAGTATTTAACATTACAATCGAAGAAGTGGGGAAGACATGTAGATGCATGTCTTTTTTTCACGACTTTACTTTTTTTCAAACAATGTAAAACAAATTGTGAACAAAAGTAATGATTTTTAAATTTATGTGGAATATGTAAATAACAAAGGACAGCCCCAAAACAACTATATTGATATTGTTTAGCATGGGCAATAAAGTAATTTAATTCTTCTTCAATAATTGCATAAGCTTCATCACTAACTTCTAAGGTAATTAATAATTTCTTGCTTATCTTTCTTGATGCAAAGGTTTTACTTTCACAAGCAAAACCTTTGCGATTGAAGGTGTAATAATGTTGATCATCAATTGATAATGAAACATGGTTAAAGGGAATACTTAAGATATCATCAATTGGTTTATGATATCTAGTTAATAGTAAATAAATTGTCTTCATAACCGATTAATAAACCTCCTTCTTCGGCATAATAGCTACATAATGCTTTAGTAACATCAATTTTTACTTCTGCATTAGGATAATCACTTAAGATTAATTCTTTTAAAGCTAAGGCATCTTTTTCATTATTGGCATGGTTAATAATTACTTTACCACCTTGATAGTTACGAGCTAACATTTCGTTATATAAGTTTTTAAGTGCCTTTTTACTTCCTTTAATTTTACTTAAAACTTCTAAGACTCCTTCTTTAGCTTCACCAACTAATCTAATTCCTAAAAGACCAATAGCTTTAGCTAAGGCAGGATTAACTCGACCATTTTTAGCTAAGTTATTAACACTTTTAAGCATAAAAGTTAAATGAGTATGGTTTTGATAAGTTTCTAAAGTATTACTAACTTCTTCAAAACTTAAACCTTGTTGTTTTAATTCTATTACTTTATTAATTAATAATTCAACTTCACCACTAGCTGATAAAGTATCAACTACTAATACTTTAGCTTGAGGATGTTCATTTTCATAATAAGCTTTAGCTTGCATACAAGCATTGTATGAACCACTTAACTTAGAAGTAATAGTGAAAGCATAAATTTCATCATTACCTTCAAAAGCATTTAACCAATCACCAATATTGGGACAAGAAGTTGTACTTTTACCATTATATGTTTTTAAGTGATTGATCATATCTTCAACTTGCATATTTTCATTATCCACAAATTCTTGTTGGTCAGTTAAGATTTTCATCGCCACACATTCATAATTAATATCATTTATTTTATATACATTGCAACTACTATCAGCAATAATTTTATATGTCATAAGTTTCCTCCATCGGTTTTTCAAAAACCGTTAATCAAGTATTTAAAATATACAATGTTTATAATACTTTGTCAAGAGTTTTTGAAAAACCGATGATAAGCTTGACGAAATTTGAATATTTGAGTAAAATGATGGTATGGAAATTAAATATGAAGAACAGATGGTTGAATTAATATCAAAATTTCATTTACCGACATATCATGAAATTCCTGATGTTGGTTTATACCTTGAACAATGTGTTAAGTATATTAATGATTACTTAGGTGATTTTCCTAACTTTGAAATTACTAGTTCGATGGTATCAAATTATGTGAAGAAAGGGCTGGTGGAAAGACCAATTAAGAAATGCTATTATCGTGATCAAATTGCTTATTTAATGTTTATTAGTATGGCTAAAAGTGTAATGACCATGGAAAATGTTCAATTGCTGATTTCTTTACAACAAGCCTCTAAATATAGTAAAGAAGTGGCTTATGAATATTGTCGTGAACAATTAGATGAAATGATTCAATATGTTTTTGGTTTTAGAAATGAAGCAATGATGATTGGAAATAGTGATAGTAAGCTGAAAGTTATGTGTCGTAATACCTTAATTGCATTGTCTTATAAGATGTATTTAGATTTATGTTGTGAAGTTTTAAAACATAGTAATGATTAAGTGCGCATGTCGCACTTTTTTTATGGTATAATTATGCTGGAAGAATGGTGGGATTTAATGCAAGACAAAATATTAGAAGTAGTTTCCCAAGCTGGATTATTATTGATCCAAAGTGGAGCTGAAATATATCGAGTAGAAGATACCATGTTACACTTAGCTAAAAGCTTTGATGGGGTTGAAGATGCTCAAAGTTATGTTAGTGCAACTGGAGTAATGATATCGGTTAAAATGAATAACCAAAATGCAACTAAAATATCTCGAGTTGGTAAAGTTAGTACTAATTTAGATTGTATTCATGCGATTAATGCTTTATCTCGTGAAGCAAGTGTAAATCATTATGATGTAGATTATGTTGCGAAAAAACTAGCTGAAATTCAAAATGCTAAAGTATATCCATGGTGGGTAGTAATGTTAGCTAGTGGATTTGGGGCTGCAGGATTCTGTGGTTTTTTTAGAGGTAATAATACCGAAATCGTATTAACTTTTATTATTGGGATTGTTATTGCTTTAGTTACGAATATCTTAAAGAAATTAGATTTAAATAGTTTTTTTGTGAATGCGATAGCTTCAGCAGTAATGACTTTAGTAGCTAGATTTTTCTATCAAAATGTTACTTTAGTAAGTTTTGATATTTTAATTATTTCTAGTATTATGTTATTAGTGCCAGGATTAGCGATAACTAATGCGATTAGAGATATTTTGCATGGTGATTATGTTTCAGGATTAGCTAGAATATGTGAAGCCTTTGTATGTGCAATTGCGATTGCTACTGGAGTAGGTTTTATCTTATCGTTAGGAGTATAAATATGATTTTAAAATATGTTTTAGCATGCTTTGTAGCATGTGTTGCTTATGGGATATTATTTAATATTCATGGTAAGCGATTGTTAGTGGTAGGAATGGTTGGAGCTTTAGGAACTTTTGCTTATGAATATGCAATGTTATTAAATTTAACTAAAGTTAGTGCGATTTTTATTGCAGCTATAGTGATTGGGATTTGTTCAGAGACAATGGCTCGACTATGTAAAAGTCCCGTTACGATATTTATTGTATGTGCTTTTATTCCTTTAGTACCAGGAGGAGGAATGTATCATACAATGTTATATGCTATTCAAGGGGATGTTTATCAAGCATTATTTACCTGTGTTGATACGATTACGATTTCTTTCTTATTAGTATTAGGAACGCAAGTAGTATCACCATTAGTTAGATTAATTAGAAATGTATATCGAAAGGGGATTAAGCAATGCGACAAATCGAATTATTAGCACCAGCTGGTTCTATGGAAGCTTTTAAAGCCGCCTTACAAAATGGAGCTGATGCTATATATTTAGCCGGTAATGATTATGGGGCGAGAGCTTATGCACAAAATTTTTCATTAGAAGAATTACAAGCAGTTATTGAAGAAGCACATGTATATGGCGTAAAAATATATGTAACGATTAATACTTTAATTCATGAACATGAAATTGAAGATTGTATCGCTTATGTACGTAAATTAATCAGTTATAATGTTGATGCATTAATTGTTGCTGATGTTGGTTTATTACATCATTTACGTTATGCTTTTCCTAATTTAGAATTGCATGCTTCAACTCAAATGCATGTGCATAATGAAAATTTCATTAATTATTTAAAAGAATTAAATATTTCAAGAGTTGTTTTACCACGCGAAACAAGTATTGAAGATATTAAAAAATATACTAAATTAGGATTAGAAGTAGAAATCTTTGTGCATGGAGCAATCTGTGTAGCTTATTCAGGACAATGTTTAATGTCTTCGCTAGGATTACATCGTAGTGGAAATCAAGGAGCATGTGCTCAACCTTGTCGAATGCGTTATAAGTTATTAGAAGATGGTAAAGATTGTCGATTAGAACATGAATACTTATTAAGTCCTAAAGATTTATGTACAATTGATGAGTTACATGAATTATTAGATGCGGGAGTTACTTCCTTGAAAATTGAAGGAAGAATGAAGAAAAGTGAATATGTAGCTTTAATTACTAATTATTATCGTCAAAGTGTTGATGCTTATCTACAAGGTAAATCATTTAAATTAAGTATGGAACAACAAAAACAAATGCAAATGATTTACCATCGTGGTTTTACTAAAGGAATTATGTTTCATCAATATGGTTCTAACTATCATCATGGTTTAAGACCTAATCATATTGGAATAGAAGTAGGAGAAGTTGTGAAAGTAAGTAAAG
This sequence comes from uncultured Erysipelotrichaceae bacterium, assembly GCA_964593515.1. Taxonomy (GTDB): domain Bacteria; phylum Bacillota_I; class Bacilli_A; order Erysipelotrichales; family Erysipelotrichaceae; genus JAXJYR01. The sequence goes on along the minus strand of CAZQJH010000007.1, from coordinate 20,357 downwards.
ATAAAATCTTTATTCGCTTAAGTGATGATTTAGCACAACATGATGGAATTAGAATCTTAGGTAGTGAAGAAGATGAAGGATTTAGATTAAACTTCTTATATAAAGATGGTTTATTAATAAATCAAGCTTATAAAGGAGATTTAGTAGCTATTGATAAAAGTTTTTATGTGGAAATAGGCGCTAAAGTGTTAAAAACAAGTGATTGTAAGCAACTAGATGCTTTAGCACATACTTTTGATAAGAACTATCGTAAATATTGCTTAGCAGCAACCTTTATCCTTAAACAAGGAGAAAAAGCTTGTTTAAAAGTTAGTGATGGTATTGATACTATTGAAGTATATTCACAAAGTGAATGCGAATTAGCTAAAAGTGATATGCGCTCACGTTATATTGAACAACTACAAAAAGGAAAGGATACACCTTTCTTATTAGAACCAATTCAAATTGAAATGGAAGAAGCAACTTTTATTGCGATTAAAGAAATTAACCAAATGCGTCGTGAAATCTTTAGTCAAATGGAAATACTTCGTGCTAAGCGAGTAAAAGTAGTAAATGAATGTGAAGTTACTTATCCAAAAGTGGAAATGACACCAACACATGAATTATATATTAGTGTCGAAACTAAAGAACAAGTTGAAACTTTATTAAGTTTAGGGATTAAACAAATGTATAGTACTAATCTAAGCTTAGTTAAAGCTTATGATGAAGTAAGTTTACGAGGAAGTAGAGTTAATAAAGATAATGAAGAAGCAAGCTTAATTCAAGAATATGGAAGTGTTAAACCACATGCTGTATGTGAACCATACTTTAATATAACTAATAGTGATAGTGCAATATACTTAGCTAATCGTAAAGTTGATGCGATTGGTTTCTCGTTAGAATTAAATATTGATGAAATGGCACCAATAATTGAAGGATATCGTCGTAAAAGTAATGATCAAGGAAACTTTGCTTGTATGATTTATGGACGTGAAACTTTAATGATTAGTGAATATTGTATTATTCAACGTTATTTTAAAGATGGTAATCAAAAACATTGTGGACAATGTAAATTACATCAATATGCTTTAAAAGATCAAAAAGGAAATATCTATCCGATCTTTAGTGATCATAAATGTCATATGCGAATTATGAATCACGAAATAAGAAATGAAATAGACAATATTAAAACATATGAAAATAAAGGAATCCATAACTTCTTTGTTTATTTTACTGATGAAAATAAAGTAAAAGTAATGGAAGTTATGAAACAAATTCAAAATGGATTTAACTAAAGAAGTATTAGAAGGTAGTATAACAAAAAGCTTTGCTTATTATTTACTGCCTTCTTTATTAGCATGTATTGCTAATTCGATATATTGCTTAGCTGATGTTTATTTTATTTCATTGTGTGGTAATAGCAATGGTTTATTTGCTTTAAATATTTGTATGCCACTATTTTCGATTTATGGAGCTATTGGTTTATTATTAGCGATTGGTGGAGCTAGTATTATGTCAATTGCGAAAGGTCAAGCTAATGAAGCTTTAATGAATAAAGCTTATAGTTATACGATGAAAGCAATGATTATAATTGGGATTATCATTAGCATTGTTGGATTAATATGGGCTAAAGATATCGTATTATTACTTGGGGCAAGTAATAATACGATAAATGATGTATTAGCTTATTATGTACCAATTCATGCTTGTAGTGCCTTTTTTATCTTTCATTATGGGGGAGGAATTATCTTGCGTAATGATGGAGCCATAAAACTAGCAATGTATTCAGGGATTGGATGTAATTTATTAAATATTGTTTTAGATTATCTTTTTTGTTTAGTATTTAATTTAGGGATTATGGGGGCAGCAATAGCTACTTCATTATCTAGTATCATTGGTTTTATTATTTTAATTATTTATTTATTATCAGGTAAAGCTAGTGTTAAATATGTTAAAGGATTTAAAGATTTAGACTTATGGAAGCGAATTGTATCAAATGGTTTTGGTAGTGGAATCTTAGAATTAAGTGTTGCTTTAATGACTTGGTTATTCAATGTATTATTGCTGAAAATGGCAGGAGAGTTATATGTTTCAGCTTATGCGATTATTTCTAATGTGGCTTTTGTATTAAAAGGTATGTTTCAAGGATTTGCTCAAGCTATTCAACCGATTATATCGCTAAATTATGGAGCGAAACATATGGATAGAGTTAAAAAAGCGATTAAAATAGCTAGTCTTAGTGTTTTGATCTTTGCGACAAGTGCTTTTTTAATTGCGATGCTATTTCCATCGCAAATAGCAGGAGTGTTTGCGAATGGTGATCAAAGCTTAATTGAAGTGGCAAGTCATGGTATGCGCTTGTATTTTCCGTCACTGATGGCTTCAGCCTTATGTAGTGTCTTGATTGTATCATTGCAATCAATGGAAGCTGGTAAGAGTGCAACTTTAATCACAATCTTAAAAGGAGTGGTTTTGGTCTTGTTATTCTTATTTGTCTTAATTGCTATATTTGGAACTGATGGGGTGTGGTTATCCCTTCCATGTAGTGAATATGTCGCTTTAGTTATTTGTTTATTAGTTGTATATAAAATAATGAGCTGAGTCAAAGGACCCAGCTCATTATTTTTATGCTTTGATTTTAATTTTGTTATGACATTTAGGACAACTGATTTCCATTTCATGTTTGTGACGTTCAACTTTTAATTGTTGATGACAATTATCACAATGGAAATACTTATATTGACGCATTGATATAAGATGAGCAATTGCTTTCTTAATTTTCTTAATTGCCTTTTTAATTAATCTTACTAATTTGTTTTTAATTTTAGTAAATAAAGTTTTTAAAGTAGTAAGGGTTTTATTTAACCATGTAAATGAGGTAGTTGAATCACCATCATTAGGTTCGATTTTGTTTTTGAAACTTGAAAGTTTTTTACTGAAGTTTTTTCGAAGTTTACGTGCCCACATAACGACAATTTTATTTTCAAGTTGACGACGTTCTAAATTTTTAGAAAAGACACGAGCCCAACAAATTACTAATACACAGATTGTAATTAGGGATAAAACGAAATTTTTAGTAAATGTTGAAATCAAAGCGAAAGCAATAATGATAAGTGCCAATACTAAGGTTAATTGGTCAATACCATTACGATCTTTCATAAATTTATTCAAACGATCCATAATAATCTCCCTTCATCGAAGCCATTATATCATTTAATAAATAGCTTTGACAATGTTTTTTGACAAAAAAGTCGGAAAAGAGGCAAAAAAAGTGAAAAAAATATAAAAAAACTATTGCATTTTGAATTGGATAGGTATATAATACTACCTGCAAGTCATCGTTGGAAACAACAACGGAAAACGATGATTAAAAAGTTTAAAAAAGTTGTTGACAAAGTGTTTCAGTTAATGTATACTATTAAGGCAACGAAATAAATGGTTCCGTAGCCAAGTGGTAAGGCAATAGACTGCAACTCTGTGATCATCGGTTCAAATCCGATCGGAACCTCCAACCTTTAGATGGGGTCGTGGCGAAATAGGCAGACGCAACGGACT
>CAZQJH010000007.1:0-16723 GCA_964593515.1 uncultured Erysipelotrichaceae bacterium | reverse complement strand
TAAAATCCGTTGGGAGTTAATCCCGTGTGGGTTCAAGTCCCACCGTCCCCACCATCTTTAAAAAAACAAATGACTCTATATGGGGTCGTGGCGAAATAGGCAGACGCAACGGACTTAAAATCCGTTGGGAGTTAATCCCGTGTGGGTTCAAGTCCCACCGTCCCCACCATTTGTTATTTACTTCCTTGTTATACAAGGAAGTTTTTTTTATGTCCGAAACAGGGTTGTGAAAGCTTTGAGAAAATTTTTCTATTTGTTTCAAGAAAGCACTTGCAAAGAGTTGAAAACGTGGTAGAATTATAAGTGAATTTTGTGAAAATTCGTGAAAGGGTAATCAAATAATAATTGAGATAATATTAACAATTATTGCTTAATGTTATTTCAATTTTATTTGATTACTTTCTGAAGGAGGAAAGGTTATGAAGAAGTTGATTGCTTTATTAACACTTGCCTTAGCTATTTCAACTAGTGGGGTAAATGTTTGGGCACAAGAATCTAAATCACTTTGGATTGATACTTATACGACAAAAGTTAATAATAATAAGATGTCAGTAAAAGTAGAATCTAATGGTGAGATTAGTGATGGACTTATTGTATTAGAATTTGATACAAAAGTTTTATCAATTAGCGATAAAGATGTTACTTTAAATAATGAAGTAGCGCTTTATTCAGTTAATGTGGATGGAAACAAAGTTAAAGTAAGCTTTTTAGGTGAAAAAGCGATTACAAAAGGAACTTTAGTTTCATTCAACTTTACGCTTAAAAATGGCGTAAGCGAAGCACAAGCTAAAAGTGCTTTAAAAGTTTTATCAGGAACTAACTATCAAGAAGATGGTAAAGTGGTAGCTAGTGATCAAGTAGGTATTATTGATACAAAACCAGCTGATAAACCAAGTGATGATAAAAAAGATGACAAACCAAGTGGTGGCGATACATCAAAAGATGACAAACCTAGTGGTGGCGATACATCAAAAGATGATAAACCAAGTAGTGGAGATACATCAAAAGATGATAAACCAAGTGGTGGAAATACATCAAAAGATGATAAACCAAGTAGTGGTAATACATCAAATGGAAGTGCATCAAATGGAAGTACATCAAATGGAAATGACGCAAGTGATGATACTAAACAAGATGATGTAACAAATGATGTAGAAGATGATAACACTAATGATGTGAATGATGATGTTACTAACGATGATCAAGTTAGTGATGATACACAAGATGATGTAAATGATAAAGACGATGTTAAAGATGAAGGTAAAGTTGATAGTGAAACTAATTATATTTTACCAATTGCGATTATTTTAGTAGTAGTTGCTGCAATCGTTGCAATTATTGTTGGACGTAAAAAGAAAGGAGAATAAGTTATGAATTTTAAACGAATTATTGCCGCTATCTTAGCTGTAGCGATGACTACTTCTTCTTTCAATGGTTTAGGGACAACAATTAAAGCAAGTGAAAAGAAAGAAGTTAGTGAAAAAACAAGTGAAAAAACTGAAACTAACACAACTAAAAAAGATGATAAGAAAAGTAATGTTGAATTAAACAAAGTCAACAGCGATAGAGTAAGTGCTGATTTATATGCTAAACATGAACATGATAAAGAAACATTAGATGTAATCCCTGCTGATGATGAATTAGTAAAAGTAATCATTATGGGTGAAGATAAATCAGTTATTGAAACTAATGCTAAAGCTGAACTTAACTTTATTACTAAAATTCAACGTACAGCCTTAGAATTAAAACAAAATCGTATTATTGAAGATATTGAAAATGAAGTATTTGATGGGGAAGATTTAAAAGTTAACTATCAATACAGTTGGTTATTAAACGGGATTGCGACAAGTGTTCCATATGGAATGATTGATGAAATTGAAGCAATTGATGGAGTTGACCACGTAATGCTTCAACCTCAATACTTACCAGCTGATGGAGAATTAGTAAATACTAATGCTCGTACTAATTCAGATGGGGTAATGATTGGTCGTGAAGATACATGGGCTAGTGGATATACAGGAAAAGGAATTAAAATTTCGGTTATTGATACTGGTTTAGATGATGACCACCAAAACTTTGCCGCAATGGATGAAAGTTGTCTAACTGCTGATAGTACAACTAAAGAAAGTATTGCGAAAGTATTACCAAGCTTAAATGCCGCTAAGGCATATCCTAACTTAAGCGTTGATCAAGTTTACCGTAGTAACAAAGTAGCCTTTGGATTTAACTACGTTGATGAAAGCTTAGTAATTAACCACTCTGCTGATAGCATGGGAGAACACGGTACTCACGTTGCCGGAATTGCTTGTGCTAATGACCTTCACAATGGAGAAGCAGTAGGGGTAGCACCAGATGCGCAATTATTTGTAATGAAAATTTTCGGGGTTAACGGGGGAGCTTATACTGAAGATATTTTAGCTTCACTTGAAGACTCATTATTATTAGATGCTGATGTAATTAACATGTCACTTGGATCAAGTGCTGGATTTACATGTGAAAGTGAAGAAGCTGATGCTATTTATGCACGTGTTCAAGAAACAGATACTATTTTAGCGGTTGCTGCTGGTAATGCGACAACATCAGCTAGTGGAAACTTATTTGGAACTGATACTAACTTAACATCTAACCCAGATAACAGTATTATTAGTTCACCAGCAACTTACCAAAATGTTACTTCAGTTGCTAGTATTGAAAACATTTTAATTAAGAGTAACTATATCGAAGTTGGAGATAAACAATTTGGATATGTAGAATCAACAACTAAAGAAAACATTTTAAATATTGCTGGAAAAGACTATGACTTCGCCATGGTAGATAACTGTGGACAAACATTAGAAGACTTTACTAATGCTAATGTTGAAGGAAAAATTGCGGTTGTATCTCGTGGGGTAAATAACTTTAGTGTTAAACACGAATTAGCACAAGAAGCAGGAGCTATTGCTGTAATGATTTACAATAATACAGCTGGTACTTTAAGTGCCTCATTAGACGGTAGTGAAGCAACTATTCCATGTGTTACTTTAACATTAACTGCTGGAGAATTCTTAAAAGATTATAAAGCTAATAATCCACAAGCTACTTTATATATTGCTACAGAAAGAGCAATGATTCCAAATGAAGAAGCATGGCACATGAGTGACTTCACATCATGGGGACCATCACCAGACTTATCATTAGAACCAGATATTACTGGACCTGGAGGAAACATTTACTCTACATTAGATGGTGGTAAATATGGTTTAATGAGTGGTACATCAATGGCTACACCAAACGTAGCAGGTATTGCTGCTTTAGTAATTCAATATGTAAAAACAATGTATCCTGATATGAGTGATAGCGATATCCACCATTATGTTAATGCTTTATTATTAAGTACATCAAAACCAGCTGTTTATGATGAAAAAACAGGATTAACATACTCACCACGTGTACAAGGTAGTGGATTAGCTGATGCATTCTATGCAACAAAAACAAATGCATACTTATCAATTGATACTAATGATATGCCTAAAGCTGAATTATTTGATGATGTAAACAAAACTGGTAAATACGACTTTACATACCATGTAAACAACATTGCTGATCATGATATTTACTATGCTTTAAATACAACAATTCAAACTGAAGATGTATTTGAATACGAAGGTAAAAACTTCATGGCCTTAACTCCAGTTGTATTAGATGGAACTACAAAAGAAACAAGTAACAGTTTCGTATATACATATGACTACGATGGAAATGGATTAACAGATTCACACGATGCTCGTGAATTATACTTAACTAGTGTTGCGAAAACTAAAGATATGGAAACTAATGCTGAATTTAGATATGAAGTTGATAAAACTGAAGGATCTGATCAAGCTGACGTTCAAGCATACTTAGATGCTTTAGTAGGAAAAGAAAGCGAAGCTAACTTAGAAAACAAAGTATTAAAAGTAGCAGCAAACAGTAGTGCAGATGTAACTGTTGATATTGAATTATCAACTGAAGGAAAACAATTCTTAGATGAAAACTACGAAAATGGTGGATATGTTGAAGGATATACTTACTTAACTGCTTTAAGTAGTGGTGAAATTAACTTATCAATGCCATACTTAGGATTCTATGGTGACTGGACTAAAGCACCAATCTTAGATGCTGGATACTATTGGGATGATGCTGATACAGAAAATGCTAACCAATACTGGAACATTGTATGGACATCAATTCAAGGAACTGACTGGTTACCTGGATTAAACCCATACTTAGAAGATGAACCATTCGATGTTGACAATATTGCTATGTCACCAAACGATGATGGTATTACTGATGGTATTTATGATATTTATTTATCATTATTAAGAAATGCTAATACAGTAGAAATTAGCTTCACAAACAAAGAAACTAACGAAGTATACTATGATGAAGTATATGATAAAGCAGTAAAAACATACTTATATGTAGCTGGAGGATATATGTTCCCATTTGCTCAATCATTATACACATCTAACATGTATAACTTTACTGATGCAAAAGGAAATGTTTTAGCAAACGATACAGTTGTAACAATGAATGTTGCAACTACATTAGAATTCGATCGTCATGAACAAAACAACTTAAGTAATTCATGGACATTAGACTTCAACGTTGATACTCAAGCACCAGAAGTAATTAGTGCTAATGTAGTAGTTGAAGGAGATAAACAATTCTTAGACTTAACATTTAAAGATAACCAAAAAGTAGCTGCTGTATGTTTCTTAAACAAAGCAGGAGCAGTAGTAAAAGCTCGTTATGGAGTTGAAAGTGAAAAAGGTGCCGAAGTAACACAACGTTATGAAATTACTGGTTATGGTAATGAATTCATGATTGTATTAGGAGACTATGCAGTAAACGAAACATATTATGAAGTTAAAACAACAAACAACATTCCACCAGTAAACAACGAGTTATTATACGGATACCGTGTAGCAACTGACACTATTTACGATGACAGTTTATATGGATGGGTAGCAGTTGATCCAAACAACCGTAATGAAGCTGGAGAAATTGTTGTTCAAGAACAAGATAGTGAATACTACGTTGACTACTCATTACAAGCTGCTGAATACGTAGATGGACGTATCTTAGCTGTAAATGCTGGAGGACAATTAGTATCATTAACACCAGGAGTTTGGGATGACCGTACTGTAATTGCCGACTATGGTAAAGAAATTAAAGACATCGCATACGATCCAGTAGATAAAGTATTATATGGATACACTGGTGGAACTGATGGAATTTATGAAATCGTGAAGATTGATATCTTAACTGGTGAATTAACTGGTTTAGGAGGATTATATACATGGTGGTACAACCGTCCATTCACATTAGCATGTGATGATAACGGAGTATTATATGGAATTGACTCTGAAGGATTATTAAGAACAATCGATAAAGAAACAGGAATGTGGGAACAATCAGTAGACGAACCTTTATTAGATACTGGATTAGAACCATTAAACGTTCAATCAATGACATACAACCCTAAAGACAACAGTTTATACTGGGCTGCTCACTTAATGGACGAAACAGCACACTTATATACAATTGACTTAAGTAATAACTACGAATTAACTAAAGTAGGATCATTAAACGATAACCCTGTCTTAAACGGTTTAGTATTCTTACATGATCGTGGATTTGATATCCCAGAAGCTAACGCAACATCAATTGACTTTGAATTAGCAAGCGTAGCGGTATTAAATGGAACAAGTACACAATTAAAAGTCAACCAAACTCCATGGTATTCAAACACTGGAGACTTAGTATGGTCTTCATCAGATGAAAACATTGCATCTATCGATATTCGTGGAAACGTAACTGGTAAAAAAGAAGGAATTGCAACAATTACCGTTGCAAGTAAAGACTTCCCAGAATTAAAAGCTGAATGTGAAGTACGTGTAATTCAACCTAAATCTGAATTATTCGGATTCACAATTGGATCAACATCTGGATACTACAACCAATGGTTAAAAATCGATACAGGAAAAGTTAAATCAGCACAACCAGTAAGTGATGTTTCAAGAGTAACTTATGCAGCTGCTGAATACTACGATGGAACTATTTACGCATATAACTCATCAACTGAATTCTTCAAAATTGATCCAGTAACATATAAAGAAACTAAGATTTCTAACCCAGATTCTATGTGGTCATTAAAAGACATGGCCTTCGATTACTCAACAGGATACATGTTCGGTATTGCAAGCAAAAAAGGATGGGATAACTTAACATACTTAGTACACATTGACTTACAAACAGGATTAATTGAACAAGTAGGAGAATACTCACTTGAAGATAGTAAAGGTGGACAACCAATCACTTTAGCTATTTCAACTGATGGTATTTTATACATGGTAACTGACACAGGATTCTTATGTGAATGTGTTGGTGATAAATTCACTGTAAGTGGAAGTGGTGGCGATGATGGAATTGGATGGCCAGATGATGGAATCGGATGGTTAGATAACAAATTAACTTCATTAGTTGATGACTTTGGCTTCGGTGTTGAAGATGAAGATAACGATCGCTTAACATTAAAAACAATTGGAGTAACTGGAGTAACTCACATTAACGGTCTTACAAGTATGACATACGACCACAACACTGGAAATATGTTCTACAACTACGCTGATGGATTAAATGTTGAACAATTAGCATTAGTTGATACAGTTAACGGTACAGCCTTAACAATTGGTGCAGTTGCTGGAGGATCACAATTAATCGGATTATTCGCAGTTCCAAACAAAGATGTATTACCAACATTAGATAAAGTAGAAGTAAGTGGAATTAGTGCTACTACTGATATGTTAAACTTAGTAACTGGTATGGAAATTGCTGCTCCAATCAACGTGCAACCATTCAACGCTACTGACCGTAATATTAAATGGGAAATGAGTGAAGATGGAATTGTAACAGTTGAAAACAACGTAATTAAAGCTGTTAAGAAAGGTACTGTAACTTTAACAGCTAAAGTTGGTGAATTAGAAACAAGCTTTAAAGTACGTGTATACGAATCAGCTGGAGATATTAGAGGATATATCGTATATGACTTCTTATATGAAGGTACATACATTTGGGCTACATTAGACGATTCTGACTTATCAGAAGGAACAGGATTAGCAAATGCTGAAAACTACAACGTAGATGCAGCCGAATACTACAACGGTAAAGTTTATGTATATGACAACATGAACCCACAATTCTTAGTATTAAATGCTGAATCAGATAAATATGAAGTAGAAAAACGTGTTAAACTTAACCACCCAGACTTCGGTGATATGGCCTTTGATTACTCACAAGGAGTAATGTATGCTATTAGTTCAGTACGTAACGTTGACTCAAATACTTCATTATATGCAATCAACTTAGAAGATGGAACAAGCTACAAAGTAGGAAACCAAAATACAACTATTAAAGCTATCACATGTTCAACAGATGGTACTTTATATGGGGTTGACAACCATGGTAAATTCTACGAAATTGATAAACAAAGTGGTGCAGAAACTTACTTATTCGATACTGGTTATAATGCTAACGTATACCAAACAATGGCATACGACCACAACACTGGAAACATTTACTGGGCACAATGTTACTGGAACTTAGAAGAAGGATCATATGCTAACTTAGTATTAATTGACCCTGCAAACGAAGTTTCAATTGAACTTGGTAAAATCGGGGCTGCTGGATGTCAAGTAACTGGATTATATATCGAACCAAAAGAACCAATTGAAGTAAAAACACCAGAAATTGAAGCAATCAAATTAAATACATCTAATATGATGCTTGCTACAGGTGAAACACAACAATTAAGAGCCTTCCCACAACCATTAAGTGTAAACTTAAACGATGTGGAATTTGAATATGCATCAATTGATGAATCAATCGTAACAGTTGATAACGAAGGTAATGTAACAGCACATAAATCAGGAACAACATTTGTGGTTGTATCTACACAAGATGGAATTGAAGCTGTATGTCAAGTTACTGTATTAGGGGACGATTCATTATTCTATGTAATTAACCCAACTGGATTTGAAACATCACCAGTTTTAAAACCAACAACAATCTTAGATAAGACTGTATTTGCAGAACATAACCCAGCATTCCGTGTTGAAAAAGCAACATTAAACAACGATGGATACTTCTATGCAGTAGGAACTGATGGATACTTATGGAAATATACTGCTGATATGAGTGTTATTGAACAAATTGGTGATGCTAAAGTATTAGACCAATTAAGTAATGCTGATGATTTATGGTGGTTAGAAAACCCAACAATTACCTTAAGAGCATTCTCAACAAATACATTCACTGGTGAAGTATATGCCATTGTACAATTTGTTGATACTTGGGGTAACACAGTAAGCTACGTTTACCAAGTAGACTTAACTAGTGGAGCAATGACATTTGTTAGAGAAGTACCATATGATATTATGTTACCAACTGCCTTAACATTTGACAGTGCAAACTCAATGATTATCTACGATGGAAACAACGACTACATTTACCGCGTAGCCTTAAATGTTTCAGATGGAGGCGGAGATGACGGTGATTGGGGAATTGATTACTGGTCAGAAAAACACGACTTCGATGATGACTTCGGTGTAGGTGGAAGTGAAATCAAAGACTGTGAACCAATTGTATGGGCACAAGGAACAGTTGTAGCTACTGAAGATATTGCAATGTACTACAGTGCAGTCTTAAACAGAGTATTCATTACTACAACAAACGAAAGTCCATATGAATCAACAATTACAATGAACTTATATGTCTTAAACTTAGAAGATCAATCATTTGCTAAAATTGATCTTGCTGCATACAACCAAGAAGTAAAAGGATTAGCAATGGTTGAAGGAATTATCTTAAAAAACAAAGATAATATCAACAACGGTGGCGACGACTTTGACTTCGGTGTATTAAACAAAGAAGACGAAGAATAAACAACAAAGGATGATTAACAATCGTTAATCATCCTTTTCTTCATATATAGGTATAAAAAAAAGGAGAATCAATCTCCTTTTTTTTGATTAATTATTCTTCACTAGCAGCTACTTTTTCACGATAGTATTGACGACGTTCATGAGGTTTTAAACCTTTTTTACGTAAACGAATACAATCAGGAGTAATTTCAACTAATTCATCATTATTAATCCACTCTAAAGCTTCCTCTAAAGTCATTTCCTTAGCCGGTGTTAAACGCATAGCTTCATCATTACCACTAGAACGAATAGCCGTTAACTTTTTATTCTTTAAAGGGTTAACATCCATATCAATTGCACGAGAAGACTCCCCAATAATCATACCTTCATATACATCAGTTTGTGGCCCGATAAATAAAGTACCACGTTCTTGAAGATTCCATAAAGCATAAGTCATAGCACTACCAGTTTCAGTAGAAATCATAGCTCCATTAGCACGTTCTCTAATTTCACCTTTATAATCAGTATAACCTTTGATACGACGAACTAAAGTACCTTCTCCACGTGTATCATTAATAAACTCACTACGGTAACCTAATAAACCACGAGTAGGAGCTTCATAAGTAATACGACAGAAACCATTTTCTTCTTGCATATCAAGCATAACCCCTTTACGAAGGTTTAACTTATTAATAATTGTTCCAGAATATTCCTCTGGAGCTAAAGCAACAACCTCCTCTAAAGGTTCAACCATTTTACCAGTTTCCTCATCACGATGAATAATTACCTCTGGTTTAGAAACCGCAACTTCATAACCTTCACGACGCATTTGTTCTAATAATACGGAAATATGAAGCTCACCACGACCACTAACCTTGAAACAATCACCACTTTCAGTAGGTTCAACTTTTAAACCAACATTAACCTCTAATTCTTTATCTAAACGATCTTTAATATTACGAGAAGTAACAAACTTACCACTCTTACCAGCAAAAGGTGATTTATTAACAATGAAATTCATACTTAATGTTGGTTCTTCAATACTAATACTTTCTAATGGAATAATGTTATCACGTAAACATAAAGTTTCCCCAATAGAAATATCACCAATACCAGCAACTACAACGATATCACCACTTTGTGCTTCATCCACTGATACACGACTTAAACCTTTATAAACAAAGATTTGTGAAGTTGAAGCATTACGTACGTTACCAAAAGAATCACAAACAGCAATTTGTTGTTGTGGTTTTAATGTACCTTGATAAATACGACCAATACCTAAACGTCCAATATATTCATCATAAGCTAAAGCACTAATTTGCATTTGTAAAGGTTCACTATCTTTATCAGGATAAGTTTCAACATGATTTAAAATCGTCTTAAATAAAGGTTCAATATTATCACTAGGAGTATCTAAATCATATTGAACAATACCCTCACGAGCAATTCCATATAAGATAGGGAAATCTAATTGCTCATCAGTAGCATCTAATTCAATAAATAATTCATAAACTTCATCAACAACTTCCGCAGGACGAGCATCTTTTTTATCAATTTTATTAATTAATAGAATTGGTTTTAAACCTAATTCTAAGGCTTTACTTAATACGAAACGAGTTTGCGGCATCGGACCTTCACTAGAATCTACTAATAAGATAACTGTATCAACAGTTTTAATAATACGTTCAACTTCACTAGAGAAGTCAGCATGCCCTGGAGTATCCACAATGTTGATTTTAACCCCATCGTGAACAATTGAACAGTTTTTAGAATAAATCGTAATTCCACGTTCTCTTTCTAAATCGTTACTATCCATAATACAATTAACTACTTCTTCATTACTTCTAAATACATCAGATTGACGTAAGAAAGCATCAACTAAAGTTGATTTCCCTGCATCAACGTGCGCAATAACCGCAATATTAATCATTTTTTCATGTGTACTCATTTTCATCACCTCATAATTCGCCTAATTATATAACATATTAACGCAATTTACAATTGTTTTAGCTAAAAAAAATACGATGATTAACGGATAACGGTTACAAAAAAATAAAAAAACTTTTTATAAAAAAGAAATTTGAAACGTATTATATAATGAGGAATACGAAAGGAAGTGATGACATGTCATTCTTCACCATTCAATTGCCCTTAAAAACCAGCAAGTGGCAAAGCGATATCTTGGATAAACGTTTTGAAATAGCAAGAAAAATATATAATACTTTACTAAGTAAAAGTATAAAACGATACAATGAAATGATCAAAACCAAGAAATATCGTAATTTACAAAAAAATGTTAATTCCATTACCATTAAAATGCGTGAACAAATGCTAGCAGAATATGGAATTAGTCTAAATGCCATCGTGAGGGATGTAGAAAATATTCAACCTCACTTTAAAGAACATATTGATATGGAATGTGCTTATGATATCGCTGCTAGATTATGGCAAGCATATCAAAAGAGCCTAAAATTAAAAAAACAACCACCTCAATTTAAAAAATATGGCAAACTTAATTCACTACGAGGAAAAAATAATTTGAGAGGAATTCATTATGAAAAACAAAGTCTTATTTGGAATAAACTTATAATCCCAGTTATAATTAAAGCTAACGATTTTTATATTCAAGAAGCCTTAAGAAACTCTGTAGCTTTTTGTCGAATAATAAGAAAATATATTCATGGTAAATATCATTATTATTTGCAATTAGTTTTAGTTGGACAACCACCAGCCCTTATTGATTATCGTAGTGGAAAATTCAAACATCCACTAGGTAAAGGTGATGTTGGAATCGATATTGGCGTTAAAACGATTGCCATTGTATCCGAAAAAGAAGTTAAACTAATTGATTTAGCTAGATTCATCGAACCTTATGAAAATAAAATCAAAAAATTGCAACGGAAAATGGATCGAAGTCGTCGTCAATGCAATCCAAACAATTATCAAGAAGATGGAACCATAAAAAAAGAAGGTAAACTAGTTTGGATTAAATCAAACCACTACCTTCGCTATGAAAATGAAATGCGTGAAATATATCGTAAATACCATGATTCACTAAAAAATTATCATGATACAATAGCAAACTATATTCTGTCTTTAGGTGATAAAATTTATGTAGAAGCAATGGATTTTGAAGAACTAAAACGAAATTATCAAGAAATAAATAATCGAAAAATCCGAAAACAAAACTTTGGTCGCTCGATCTATTTAAATGCTCCCTCAAGATTATTAGCTACTATTGAACGTAAATTAGGTTATCATGGTTTAAAATTATATAAGATTGATACTAAAAAAGCACGAGCTAGTCAATATAATCACTTTAATCAAACCTATCAAAAAAAATCATTATCCCAACGTTGGAATGATTTTGATGGGACGATGGTTCATCGTGATCTATATTCAGCCTTTCTAATCATGAATATAAATCAAGATCTACAAACTTTTAATTTAAACAAGTGTGAATCACGTTATAATCAATTTATAAAACTCCATAACCAAGAAATAGCCAAATTATAAGTAATTTATAGGTTTTGATATGATCCTAAGCTATCATTAAGTGATTAAATCATTTTGATAGTAAAAGCTATCTCGAAATTAATGTAGGTTATATGCTTTCGAGTAAATAACAAAGTTAATGTACAGATGGAACATCAAATTTTCTTCACCCCTAGTTTTCCCTAAACAAAAAAGCCGGTTAGGGGAAACCGACTTAATTGGCAATCGATTATGATTGCTAGGGGATAGAAAATTTGTATGAATTATCATTAGGGAGAATGATTCATACTTCAGACAAGAGTTACCTTGGGTGGTTTGACCCTTGTCTTGCTTAAATTATAGTATTATCCTATGGAATAAAAATGTTGTGATTATGTGAAACTATGTGATAAGATTTCATGTATAATATATACATGTTAGGAAGTGATTATATGTGGTTAGCTGATATTATTGTTGAACATCCATTTCAAGCATTACAACAACGCTTTACATATGAATGTGATGCTACTTTAAAAAGAGGATGTATTGTCTCTATTTCTTTTGCTACTAGATTAGTAGTAGGGGTTGTTGAAAAGGTTTATGAAGTAAGTGATGAAACTAACTTTGATTTTGAATTAAAACAAATCGAACAAGTTATAAGTGAAGAACCTTACTATAATGAAGAATTATTTGCTTTAGCACAATATATGTCTAAACACTATGTTTGTAGTGAAATAAGCTGTTTAAAGTGTATGATGCCTTCTAAATTAAAACCAACCTCAAAAAAACGCACAATTAAAACAACCACATGGCTAAAAGCATTATCATATCATGATAAATTAAGTCCTAAACAACAAATAGCCTACGATGCTTTATTAGCTAAAGATTATCCTAAAAAAGAATTTGTGGAAAAATATAAAACGATGGCTAATAAACTATTACAACTAGGAGCTATTGAAGCATATGAAAAAGAAGTTAGTGCAATATATGAAGATATTAAACTAGAACCTTTATTAATCTTAACTCCTTTACAACAAAAAGTATATGAACAATTATTAAATACTAAAAAAATGGTAAGTTTATTGCATGGAGTTACTGGAAGTGGAAAAAGTGAAATCTTTATGCACTTAGCTTATCAATATCTACAAAATAAAAAACAAGTTTTGATTTTAGTGCCCGAAATATCTTTAACACCAATGATGGTCACACGAGTAAAAAAACACTTTGGTAAAGAAGTAGCTATCTATCATTCAGGATTGAATGATCAAGAAAAATATGAACAATATCAAGCAGTTAAACATAATGAAGTAAAGGTGGTTGTTGGAACAAGAAGTGCTATCTTTCTACCATTTACTAATTTAGGTTTAATTGTTATGGATGAAGAACACGAAAGTAGTTATAAACAAGACTGTACCCCACGCTATCATGCCCGTGATATCGTTTTAAAACGAGGAGCATACCATCAAGCTAAAGTAGTCTTAGCTAGTGCAACCCCATCCTTAGAAAGCTATGCACGTGCTTATAAAGGGGTCTATGAACTTGTTTCATTAAATAATCGAATTAATAATCAACCACCAAAAATAACCTTTGTGAATATGAAAGATGAAATGCGTAATTATGGTGATTATATGCTATCTAAAGCATTAAAACAAGCCATCGCCTTACGTCTAGCTAATCATGAACAAGTTATTTTATTACTGAATCGCCGTGGTTATCAACCATTGATGAAATGCGTTGATTGCGGTTGGATTAGTATGTGTCCACATTGTGACTTAACAATGACCTACCATAAAGATACACATAACTTAAAGTGTCATTGTTGTGATACTAGTATGAAAGTACCAAAAGTATGTCCAAGTTGTAATTCAACTCATTTCCGTATGAGTGGGATGGGAACTCAACGCTTAGAAGAATATGTTAAACAACTCTTCCCCCAAGCAAGAACCCTACGTTATGACTATGATACAACTACTCATAAAAATGCCCACGAAAAACTTATTAAAAGTTTTGCTGATTACGAAGCCGATATTTTAATTGGTACCCAAATGATTGCGAAAGGATTAGATTTTCCTAATGTAACTTTAGTAGGGGTTGTTAATGCGGATAGTGCCTTACAACGTGGAGATTATCGCTCAAGTGAAGCTTGCTTTGATTTGTTGCTACAAGCAAGTGGAAGAAGTGGACGAAACCAAAAACCAGGAGAAGTCTACTTACAAGTTTATGATGATAAACACTATGTTATGCAAGCCATAGCTCATCAAAACTATCCATATTTCTTTCAAGAAGAAATGAAATATCGACACCTAGCTAATTATCCACCATATAGTTACCTAGTTGCCATTGTATTCAAAAGCACTAGTGAAGAATTAGTTTTAAAGGCAATAAACAATATGCAAAAACTAAACTTTCCCAAAGAAATTAGAATTATTGGCCCAGCCCAATTACTAAAACGCCGCGATGAATATCGTTATCGCTATATCTTAAAAGGAAAAAACGAAGAAAAGCTTGTTGAATTTGCCCAAAACGTGTATGATAATCACTATGCTACAAAACAAAAAGCTAAAATTGAGATTGATATCAATCCATTATATTTAGAATAAGGAGATTACTATGGATGCAAGAACTTTCGCTTATCAAGCCCTATGTGAAATATGTATACATCAAGCATATGCTAATTTATATTTAAAGAAAAATTTAAACGAAGTTGAACCGTTACAACAAAGCTTTGCTAGTGCTTTAGTATATGGTACCTTACAAAATAGTCTTTATTTAGAATATCAATATGAACATTTATTAAAGAAAAAATGTAAAGATGAAATTAAAGTCTTACTAAATATGAGTATTTACCAATTATTATTCATGAATGAAAAAGAATATGCGGTAGTTAACGAATGCGTTAAATTAGCCAAACCTTTTGGTAAAGCAACCCAAGGTTTTCTAAATGCTATCTTACGTCAAGTGATTAAACAAGGAAAACGCCCTTTACCAGATGATGAATTAGAAGCATGTAGTATTCAAACTTCACATCCATTATGGATTTTAAAAATGTGGAGTGCGCAATATGGCTTAGAAACAGCTATTAAAATCGCGCAAGCTAATCAAGAAGTTCAACCACTATGTGTTCGCATTAATACATTACAAATTAAACGCGATGAATTAGACGTAACTAAATTTAAACCAACTACCCTTTCTAAAGATGGAGCTTACTATTTAGGAAAAGATTTATTTAACGACCCTTTATTTTTAGAAGGTAAAGTTATTGTCCAAAACGAATCAAGTCAAATGGTAGCCCTATTTTTAGACCCACAACCAAACGAAATTATTTTAGACTGTTGTAGTGCTCCAGGAAGTAAAGCAATGCATATGGCTGCTTTAATGGGTGATACAGGACGAATTGATTGCGGTGACATTCATGAATCAAGAGTAGAATTAATCAAACAACAAGCCTTAAAATTAGGTTTAAATAGCATAAATGCTAAATGTATGGATGCAAGTGATCCAACATGCTCACAACTATATGATAAAATCTTATGTGATGTCCCATGTAGTGGTTATGGAGTTTTAGGGAATAAAAGTGATATTAAATATCGCATGGCTTCAAGTGATATGGATACCCTTATCCCAATTCAAGCAAGCATTCTGCAAGCTAGTGCTAATAAACTAAAACCACAAGGAATCTTAGTTTACTCAACATGTACTTTAAATAAAAAAGAAAATGAAAAACAAATCGAAAAATTCCTTAAACAAAACGATAACTTCAAACTTATCGAAGAAAAAACCATCTTCCCATTTGAATATGGTAGTGATGGATTCTACATGGCTAAATTACAAAAAATTGCTTAAGCTTCTTTTCGCAAGAAGCTTTTTTAGTATATAAAAAAAGGATAATCCCAAACAAGATTATCCTTCATAAAGAAAAAAACAGGCGGGGCCTGTTTGTCTTTTCAGTATTAGATTTCACCTTTCTTCTTTAATGTTCTTAATGCACGAGCACTAATACGAAGAGTTTGTGGCTTACCATCAACCATAATTTGAACCTTTTGTAAGTTTACATTCCATTTACGGCGAGTAGCACGCATTGAGTGAGAACGTTTATTACCAGACATAGGCCCTTTACCAGTTATAGCACATACTTTTGACATACCATTGACCTCCTTAATTACTTTTAATTTCCTAATTTGCTTATCTATCATACCACTTACCAACATAAAATGCAAGAGTTTATTTAAAAATTAATTCACACTTTATGCGATGTACAAGATAGAAAACAAACACGGGTTATAGTATATACGAAAATAATAAAA
>CAZQJH010000006.1:0-30718 GCA_964593515.1 uncultured Erysipelotrichaceae bacterium | reverse complement strand
CTAGTATCTAAGTTTTTATATGTAGCATAGTTATATAACATAATACATAAATCTTGGCGAGTAATTTTATCATCTGGTCCAAAGTTTCCATTTTTATATCCTGATACAATATTATGCTTACTAGCCCAAATAATTGCATCTGAATACCAAATACCTTCTTTCACATCATTAAACTTATTAGTGAAACTAACTTTTTCATTAGTACCATCCATTCGACATAAGACAGTAGCTACCATTCCTCTAGTTAAGCTACCATTAGGATTAAAAGTATTAATATCTCCATCATTTTTCATTAATCCCAACTCATAAGCTTCTTTAACGCTATTGTAATACCAATCATTAGTATGCACATCTGTGAATGGTAAATTATTAGCTTTAGTTTCAATTTTTTCACTTTCAGCTTGAACTACATTTGGTGTAATAACCCCAAAACTCAAGGTTAAAGCTAACAATGAACATAATAGTTTTTTCATCACATTATCCCCCTATAAATTATTATCAGTTAAATTTTAACCGCTTTCTTATATAATTCATTGTACAACTTTTATATAACTAAATACAATAAAAAAAGAAGAGTTTAACTCTTCTTTTAATAACGCAAATTAACCAATAATTTTTTGTTGACGTAATGCGTCTTCGATAGCAGCGATAGCTGCATCTTCGTCATCACCACTACATGTGATAGTGATTTCTGATTCAGTAGGAATTCCTAAAGACATAACTCCCATGATTGATTTCATGTTTACTTCGCGACCTTTGAAAGACACGTTCACTTCACATTTGTATTTATTAGCAACTCCTACGGCTACTGTTGCTGGACGAGCGTGTAATCCAACTGGATCGATTACTGATACAGTGATAGTTTTCATTTCATAATCCTCCTATGTTATTTTACATCCTTTATTTTAAACCATTTCTTTACTACTTACAATTCTTTTTTTACTTTTTTTTGTTATTTTTTAATGATAGATGCGATAAATTGCTCCACATCCATTACTTCTACCCCATTTTCACGACATTTGCGTACAAACATCCCATCACCTGCTATTAGTTTTTTCGTAAATGTTCCATCATATACCTCATTTACCCCACAACTAGGTGAACGTGACATTCCCACAAAGATATCAACTTGACTTTGTTTTAATTTACTAATTGCTAGTCTAGTTCCTTTTTCAAAAAAGCTAGTTACATCTTCCTGCAATGAATTAATAACTTTTTTTCCATTTTGTTCACTTGGTAAACGTGGTGTTGACATTCCCCCATATACTTCTGGACATACCACAATATAATCTTTATCTTTTAAGAATTCAACTAATTCTTCACGATAATTATTACCACCGTTATATTTACAGTTTTCACCTAATAAACAAGCACTAATTGCATACTTCATCTTTTAACACCTCAATCATCTTCTTTAATACTTCACTACTTACTTTAGCTTCCATACTAGCTTGATTAGCCATTACCTGACTTGGTAAAGCTGGAATATGAATAAAACCATAAGGAATATTTCGATTAGTTAGTGATAAATAATACAAGGTAGAATAAAATAGATGATTACATACATAAGTACCCGCACTATTGGAGATTTCAACTAAAGCAGGATCACTAGCTTCATACATTTTACGAATTGGTAAAGTCGTAAAATAAGCATTTTCACCATTCGCATAAATCATTTCATCAACCGGTTGATTTCCATCATTATCTTTAATTCGATAATCATCAACATTAATTGCTACTCGCTCTAATGATACTTTATTTCGTCCACTAGCTTGTCCTAAGGAAATAATTGCATCATATTGCTTTTTATTAATTTCATTAAATAATTTTTCGCTACAAACACAACGTTTTACCGCTAATTCTAAGCTAGTTACTTCAATCCCTTCAATATCTTGAAGTTGGGATACCACTTCTTTAGTCGCATTAATTTGATCTTGACCAAAAGCTTCAAAATAAGTTATCAACAATTTCATTTGTTCACCTCTTTACATATACTAATTCATGATTATTCGATAAATCTTGCGCAAAATAATAATCTAAAATCACAATCTTCTTTAATGCATCTAAATCATTAACTTGTTTCAGACAACATTCTTTCAAAAATAATCCTCTTAATTTTTTAATTGGTTCTTTTTTACCTTCACTCATAAAACTAATTGTATAATAATTACTTACATCTTTAATCCACACTTGATTAAATTCTTTACTTGATAAGTCAATAATAATATCATCTAATTCATTTAGATAAGTTACTACTTCATCATGCCAATATTGTTTTAAGTTAAGCTTGATTTTAGCTAACATATCTAAACGATAAGTTTCTATTTCATCACTTGCACGTAATAAACCATACATAGCACTACTTATTAAGATATGTTTTAAAGCAAAGGTTTGACTATTTTCATCTAAAGTATTAAAACCTAAATTCTTAAAAACAATTCCATCATAAATATCTAAGCATAAGCCATGATAACTATTATCATGATATAAAGCATATACTTCTTCACTTAATTTAGCCGATATTTTTAAAGTAGTTTGTAATTGTGGCAGATCCATTGCTTTTAATAAAGCCAATAATTCCCTACTTTTATTTAGAAATAATGGTTCACTACCATGCAAACTACTTGGTTTCATGGTTTTAGCACTACTAATTACATAATACATCTTAACCTACTTCCTTCACTTTTTTAGTTTCTAAGCGATGATAAGTAGCTTCTTTTAATAAAGTATAAACAATTGAGAACAACGGTAAACCAATTACCATTCCCACTAATCCTAATAAATCACCACCAATAGTAATAGCAAATAATACCCATAAACCAGATAAACCTACACTATTTCCAACTACTCGTGGATAAATAATATTAGATTCAAATTGTTGTAAGCAAATCCCAAAAACCAAGAATAATAATCCTTGTACTGGATTCACAATCATTACTAAGACACAACTAATTCCTACCCCAAATATTGCTCCAAAAATAGGAATAACATTCGTAATTCCAATAATAAGCGCTAAAATAGGGGCATAAGGAAAATGTAATATTAAACAACCAATATAACATAAGACACCAATAATACAAGCTTCTAATAATTGACCACTAATAAAATTAGTAAACGTTTCTTGTGCCAATTTCACAACTTTCTTACTAAAGTTATAAATTTTTTCTTTCATAAAAGCTTGGGCTACCATATCACATTGACGAATTAATTTTTCTTTAGAAATTGTAATATAAACACATATAACAATTGCTAATACAGCATTAGTAACACTACTAATAATTGAACCAGCTGCCCCAATTACTTGTGGTATTCCATCTTTAAGCATTTCTAATAATAATGTTTGAGCTTGTTCAAAGTAGGTCATAATATTAAGCATAATCTCTTCACTAAGCCATCCTTCTTCCATTGCCATATTAACCCATTGTCCAATTTGTTCAATATATAGTGGTAATGCCTCAATTAAGTTTTTAATACTATCAGCTAATAAAGGTACGACAATCCAAATAATAGCCATGATCACTACAACGATACTAGCTAATGAAAGTAATGCCGCACAAGCTTTACGTCCTTTATGTATTTTACCTTCAAGTTTTCGCATAAAGAAACTTAAAGGTATATTAAAGACAAAAGCTAAGAAAATACCATATATAAATGGTTTTAGAACATTGATGCTTAATACAATAATTGAGATTACGGTATCTACATGCATTATCATCCATAGCAAGGCAATCGTATACGTAATTAAAATCATCATATGACGCATCGATATATGATTCATTTTTTGTTTAGGATCAAATAACATTTTATTCTCCTTTCATTTCTATTATCATATCACGAAGAGTTGCTGCTCGTTCAAAGTCTAATACTTTAGCTGCTTCTTTCATTTCTTTTTCGAGGTTTTCAATCATCTTCGCTTTATCTTGTTTACTAACTTTATGTTTCTTATCCATGTAACGAGCCGTCATTTCTTGGGTTTCTTTACTTCGTACTACTTCATGGATTGGTTTCACAATTGTTTTAGGGGTAATACCATGTTCTAAGTTATATTGTTCTTGAATTTCTCTTCTTCGTGCTGTTTCATCAAGTGCTTTACGCATACTTTTCGTAATTGTATCAGCATACATAATAACTTCCCCATGTGCATTACGAGCAGCTCGCCCAATAATTTGGATTAAAGAGCGATCACTTCGTAAGAATCCTTCTTTATCAGCATCTAAGATAGCAATTAAACTTACTTCTGGAATATCTAATCCTTCACGTAATAAGTTAATTCCTATTAAGACATCATATTTACCTTTTCGTAAATCACGAATAATTTCAGTACGTTCAATAGTTTTAACTTCATGATGTAACCAAGCTACTTTAAAATCTAATTCTTTTAAATACGTACTTAAATCTTCGGCCATTCTTACGGTTAAAGCAGTAATTAAGACTCTTTCATTACGTTCAATACGTAACTTAATTTCACTAATTAAATCATCAATTTGACCTTCACTTGGTCGAACATGAACAATTGGGTCTAATAATCCCGTTGGTCGAATAATTTGTTCGACTACTTCATCATTACTAGCTGCTAATTCATAATCACCTGGGGTTGCGGAAACATAAATTGCTTGTTTATACATTTGTTGGAACTCATCAAACTTTAATGGTCGATTATCTAACGCACTTGGTAATCTAAATCCATAATTAACTAATGTTTCTTTACGTGCTCGATCTCCATTATACATTCCTCGAACCTGAGGTAATGATACATGACTTTCATCAACTACTAATAAGAAATCATCCGGAAAATAATCAAATAAAGTATAAGGACGCTCCCCAGCTTTACGTCCATCAATATGTCGAGAATAGTTTTCAATTCCCGGACATACCCCTAATTCACGTAAAGCTTCGATATCATAAGTTGTTCTCTGTTCTAAACGTTGAGCTTCTAATAGTTTATCTTCATTTTTTAATTCTTCAAGTCTTGTCCCTAATTCTTCTTCAATAGTAGATGCTGCTCTTAACATAATTTCTTTTTTAGTAGCATATCCACTAGCTGGATATATATTATAAACACTATATGCTTGATTAACTTTCATCGTAATTGGATCTACTTCACAAATACGTTCAATTTCATCATCAAACATTTCAATTCGTAAAATAAATGCATCACTATGTCCTAATGCTATCTCAATTACATCACCTCTAGCTCTAAAACAACCTCGACTTAATTCAATATCATTACGATGATATTGTTGTGCTACTAAGCGTTGCATTAATTCTTTACGATCAATAATATCTCCCACATGAATCGTAAAAAACATATCTCGATATTGTTGAGGATTACTAGCCCCATAAATACAAGCTACTGAAGCAATAATAATTGTATCCCGACGTTCTAAGACGGAATTAACTGCTGCCATTCTAAGCATATCTAATTCCATATTAGTAGTCGCATTTTTATCTATATAAGTATCCGAACTAGGAATATATGCTTCGGGTTGATAATAATCAAAGTTAGAAACAAAATATTCAACCCGATTATGCGGAAAAAACTCTTTAAATTCTGAATATAATTGACCAGCTAAGGTTTTATTATGCACAAATACTAAAGTTGGTTTATCAACTGCTGCAATTACATTGGAAATAGTAAAGGTTTTTCCAGTACCAGTTGCTCCTAATAAAACTTGTGCACTTTTCCCTTCTTTAATTCCAGCTACTAATTTTTCAATTGCTGCTGGTTGATCACCTGTCGGTTTATATGGTGCTTCTAATTGAAATATTCCCATTATCGTTTACCTCCATTCTTTTCTTAGTATAACATAGCTTTATCTAGTAAAAAAGAGGTTTAATAACCTCTATTCACTAAACTTATCATTATTATGAACCACGTCAATTAACTCATGCATTTCCTTAATTAAAGCTTTAGGATTAGCTTGTTTTAAAGTATTAGCTTCATCTTCATCACAAGCATAAGCAACACTATAAGCACTCATAGCTTTAGCACATTGTACATCAACCACATTATCTCCAACATATACTAATTGATCATGCCCACATTTCATCATCTTACAAGCATTAATTAAACCTTGTGGTGATGGTTTAGCTTTACCTATTTCATCACAACCTAAAACTACTTCAAAATAATCATTAATTTTTTCAACTTCTAAGCCCATATCAATAACAGACTTAAGTTTATTAGATACTACACCCATACGATAACCTTCATTTGATAATTGAGTTAAAGTTTCTTTAACTTCTGGAATTATATCGACATATTCTTGATAATGAATAGCATAATAATCACGATATTCTTCAACTAATTTATCCACTTGTTCACTTGGGAAATATTTTCCAAAGCTTTCTACTAGTGGTGGTCCAAAGAAACTACGTAACTCTTCATCACTTAATTGATAATCTGGTTTATATGTAGCAAAAACATGTTTAAATGAAGCATAAACAATTCCTTTAGTATTTAATAAAGTTCCATCTACATCAAAGATAATAACTGGTTTTTCACGACGCCATGGATAAATATTTTTAAATAATTTATCCCATAAACCTAAAATACCTAAAATACCAATTAAAACTAAAGCAAGAGAAACAATTTGGGCTACTTTAAATGATCCTAACATTAATGAATCACTACGTAAACTTTCAATAAAGAAACGAATCATTCCATACCAGGCAAAGTATGCATACATCACATCCCCACGTTTTTTAGCTCCTACTTTTTTAAAGACAAAATAAATTAGCACAAAACCAATTAAGTTACCTATTGATTCAAATAAGAAAGTAGGTTGACGATAATATCCATCAATATACATATTATCACTAATAAATTTAGGGAAATATTGGAAGAATGATGCATCTACTATATCCCCATAAGCTTCTTGATTCATAAAGTTTCCCCAACGTCCAATTGCTTGGGCAACCATCACAAAAGGAAAAGCTGCATCACCTATTCTTAAAGCATCCATATGATGCTTCTTAAAGTATAAGATACCATAAATAATTCCAACAATTACTCCTCCATGAATTGCTAATCCACCTTCCCATATATAGAAAACTCTTATCGGATTAGCTGCATATTGTTCCCATTCAAAGATTACATAATAAATACGAGCCCCAATAATCGCTAAAGGAAGCATTGTTAGAAAGAAATTCTCTAATACTTCATCATCATAACCCCATTTACGGGTTTGTCTTAATACACAATAATAAGCTAAAATAGCTCCCGATAAAATAAATACGGCATACCATGTAATTGACAAACTCCCAAATGAGACAAAAGTTTGTAAATCTGGAAAAAAAGTCATTTTATTACTCCTTGTTATTTAATATATGGTTATAAACTCTTTCTTCAAATTCTTTTGAAGAATCAATTCCTAATTCAATTAAACGTAAGTTAGTAACGGCTGATTCAATAATAACAGCCATACTACGTCCTTCTTTAACTGGTAAAACCATTTTAGGAATATTAACTCCTAATAATTCTTCCGTTAAACGATTTTCACTACCAATACGATCATAAGTAGCATCTGGATCATATTTTTCTAACTTAACAATAAAATTAATTTCCGATTTAGGAATTACCGCACTAATCCCAAACATTCTAGCTACATCAATAATTCCTACTCCACGAATTTCTAACATATTACGTAATAATTCAGCAGGTCTTCCTTCTAGAATATCATGTAATCGATAGCAATCCACACGATCATCAGCAACTAATAAATGTCCACGTTTAATAAGTTCTAAGGCAATTTCGGATTTCCCCATCCCACTTTCACCACAAATTAAAACTCCTTTTCCATAGATTGATAATAAACTTCCATGGATAGTTTCAACTGGTGCTAAAGCTTCATCTAAATAAGTAATAATTCCCACGATTAATTTATATGTTGGCTCTTTACTAGCAAAAATAGGGAAGTTATGCTTATTCGCAATTTCATATAATAATTCTGGACAAGGATGTGACTTAGTAATAACAATTGCTGGTGTTACATCATTAATCAAGAATTCAAAACTTAATTTTTGTTGAGCTTTAGTCATCGTATTAATATAGGCAATTTCTTTATCACCTAAAACCATAATTCGCTTTAATTGTGTATTCGCAAAAAAGCCTGCTAATTCTAATCCTGGACGATTAGTATCGGCTACTTTAATCTCACGCATTAATGCTTGTTCATCCCCAGTTAATTGTTGAAAATTAAACTTTTGGGCTAAATCTTTAACTATTACTTTTTTATCATCCATATTATATCACCCCTTACTTAATACTTTTTTTAAATATGCTCCGGTATAACTAGTTTCTAAAGTGGCAATCTTTTCCGGAGTACCACAGCCTAATAAGCTTCCTCCTTCATCTCCACCTTCTAATCCTAGATCAATTAGATAATCACATGATTTTAAAACATCTAGGTTATGTTCAATCACAATAACACTATCCCCGTTATCAACAATTCTTTGTAACACGGCAATTAATCGTTTAACATCATGTGAATGTAATCCTGTTGTTGGCTCATCTAAGACAAATAAGGTTTTTCCGGTTGCTTTACGTTGTAATTCACTAGCTAGTTTAACCCTTTGGGCTTCACCACCAGATAAAGTAGTAGCACTTTGACCTAATTTAATATATCCTAAACCAACATCTTTTAATGTTTGTAATTTATGTTTGATTTTATGATGTGAAGCAAAGAATTCAATTGCTTCTTCTACATCCATTTCTAAGACATCATAAATTGATTTTCCTTTATATAATACTTGTAAAGTTTCTTCATTATAACGTTTTCCATCACAATGTTCACATGGTACATAAACATCAGGTAAAAAATGCATTGAAATTCGAATTATTCCATCACCTTGACAAGCTTCACATCTTCCACCTTTCACATTGAAAGAGAATCTTCCTTTGTCATAACCCCGCATTTTCGCATCAGGAGTTAAAGCATATAATTCACGAATATCATCAAATACTCCAGTATAAGTAGCTGGATTAGAACGTGGTGTACGTCCAATTGGATCTTGCGAGATTTCAATTAATTTATCGATATTCTCAATTCCTTTAATCTCTTTACATTTTCCACCTTTAATCCCTTTTTTACCATTTTTAGCTTGAATTCCTTTTACTAAGACTTCATTAACTAAACTACTCTTACCACTACCACTTACTCCACTTACCCCTATAAAACAACCAAGGGGAAACTTCACATTAATATTTTTTAAGTTATTTTCACTAGCTTTCTTCACTTCTAAGTATAAGCCATTACCTTTACGACGTTTAGCTGGAACTTCTATTTTCTTACGTCCACTTAAATAATCTCCCGTAATACTATCTTCATTAGCCATTACTTCTTGTGGGGTACCATAAGCAACAATATTTCCACCATGAACTCCAGCCCCTTTACCAACATCAATGATATAATCACTTGCTAACATTGTATCTTCATCATGTTCGACTACAATTAATGAGTTACCTAAATCACGCATTTGTTTTAAGGTTTCAATTAAACGATCATTATCCCGTTGATGTAATCCAATACTAGGTTCATCTAAAACATATAAAACTCCACTTAAATGCGAACCAATTTGGGTTGCTAAACGAATACGTTGTGCTTCTCCTCCTGATAAAGTAGCCGCTAAACGATCCATCGTTAAATAAGCAAGACCAACATTATTTAAGAAGTTTAAACGTGATTTTATTTCTTCTAAAATAAGTTTCGCAATTTCTTGTTCTTGTGCAGATAAAACTAATTGATTCATAAATTCAATTGCTTGTTTAATCGACATACAAGTCCATTCATAAATATTTAAACCTCCAACTTTAACACTTAAAGCTTGTTGGTTTAAACGACGTCCTTTACAAGATGGACAAGTTATTTCCGCTAAAAAACTTCCATACCAATCACGACTACCACTAGAAGTTGTTTCTAAATAACGTCGTTCAATCATTACACAAATCCCTTCAATATATTCATTTTTATGCGTAACATTCCCACTTCTTGAAGCTAAAGTATAAGCAATTGGTACATCACTTCCATATAATAAATAATTAAGTTCTTGTTTGCTTAATTGTTCAATTGGTTTATATTCATCAATATGATAATGATCAATTAAAGCTTTAAAACGTTGCCATTCTAAATTTTCACTACCATAAATATTTTTATAATAAGTAATTCCACCTTGAGCAATACTTTTACTTGCATCAGGAATTAAAATATCAACATCTACTTGTTGCGTAAATCCTAAACCTTTACATGTTTCACATGCTCCATAAGGAGCATTAAATGAAAATAAACGTGGTTCTAACTTAGGAATAACAAATCCACAATATTTACAAGCATAATTACTAGAAAATAACCATTCATCATCATTAAAACTAACCATGACTAAACCATCACTCATCTTTAAAGCTGTTTCAAGTGATTCATGAATCCGTGAACGATCATTTCCTTTCACAATTCGATCTATAACAACATCAATATTATGTTTCTTATTTTTCTCTAAAGCTTCTACATCTTCCAACAAGCACATTTCACCATCAATACGTACTCTTAAATATCCATCTTTACGTAATTTATCAAATAGATCTTTATGCGTACCTTTAGCTCCATGCACCACTGGTGATAAGATTACTAATCTAGTCTTATCTTCTAATTCCATAATTCGATCAACCATTTGCTTAATTGTTTGTGATGTAATTGGTTCATTATGGGTTGGACAATATGGAACCCCTACTCTAGCATATAATAAACGTAAATAATCATATATTTCCGTTACGGTACCTACTGTTGAACGTGGATTATGACTAGTCGTTTTTTGGTCAATCGAAATTGATGGTGATAAACCTTCAATACTATCAACATCTGGTTTTTCACTATTACCTAGGAATTGTCGTGCATAAGCACTTAAGCTCTCCACATAGCGACGTCTTCCTTCAGCATATATTGTATCGAAAGCTAATGAAGTTTTACCACTACCACTAACTCCCGTCATAATAACAAATTTATTACGTGGCACTTCAACATTAATATTTTTTAAATTGTTTTCGCGTGCCCCTTTTACGATGATTTTATCTTGACTCATATAATCTCACCTCACACATATCGTTAATATTATACCACAACATTAATTTTCTATCATTTCTTTTACGATGATTTTTTGATATTTCACACAAAAATAGTATATTATATCCACCAAAAAAAAACAGATGAATCATCATATAACTCATCTGTTTATTTTCTACATCTTTTCTAATGGTAAGAAATATTGTAATGCTTGACAACCTCTTCCCGTATGAACTCCTACCGGTGCTACTAATGAAATAATATCTATACGTGCCTTAGGAAAAGCTAAACGAAGTTTACTTTCATAAACTTTAGCTCCTTCTTCATCATCAGCATGCGCAATCGTAATCCAATAACGATCATCAACTGATTGTTCTTTCATTTGTTTAATAACCGTATCCATAGCTTTAGACATTGTTCTTACTTTATCTAAAACATCAATTTTACCTAAAGTTTCTTTATTAATTTTTAAAATAGGTTTAATCTTTAATAATCCACCTAAAGTAGCTGCCATTGGCGTTAAACGACCACCACGTTTTAAATGTTGTAGATCATTAGGTAATAAAATCGTATTAGTTGAATCAATTACTTTATTTAATTTAGCCATAATTTCTTCAATACTTTCTTTAGCTTCTAATAGCTTTTTAAAGGTTGCTACTAAATATTCTTGAACTACGGCTGTTACATAACAATCAATACCAATAAATTCTAAATCTAATTGATTAGCACACATTTGCATAGCTTGCATTGTTCCACTTAATCCATTACAAATAGGTACCGCCACAATTCGTTGATATCCTTCATCTTTTAAAGTAGTAAATAAATCTTCAATTTTACCTAATGATGGAAGTGATGTTTTCAACATATGTCCTGCTTCCATCAATTTATAAGCATCTTTATTACTTAAAGTTTCTAAATCTTCATAAGTTTGATTTTCATCAACAATTTGTAAAGGAACACTATAAATACCAAGTTTAGCTAATTCACTAACGCTTTTTCCACAACCACTATCAGTTACAAATGCTGTCTTCATATTTCCTCCTATTTCACACGTGCTATACGTTGAATTCCAATACAATTTAATCCAGTATGAACACTAATTACCGGTCCAATCACATCACGAATAATTTCATTATTAGGGAAACGTTCATGCATTAAAGCTTCCACTTTCTCAACATCACTCGTATCTCCCGTACCTGCTACAAATAAAATATCATCATCACAAATATCTTGCGCTAAAATATCAATTGCTTTACTTAAAGCTTTAGACATTGTTCGTACTTTATCACAAGTATCAATTTTACCTTCAACAGCTTTATTTAATTGTAGAATTGGTTTAATCTTTAATAAACCACCTAAAGCAGCAGCTAAAGGAGTTAATCTTCCACCACGTTTTAAATGTTCTAAATCATCAGGAATAATTAAGGTATTACTACGACTTAAACTTGTTTCTAATTTTTCCACAATCGTATCTAAAGCTAAGCCTTGATCAACTAACTTCTTCGCTTCTAAAACAATATATTTTTGAATTACACAAGTTGTATAACAATCAATCAAACGCATTTCAATACCAACACTAGCAGCTGAAGATACTAAAGCTGAAGCAGTTGAAGAAAGTCCACTTGTTAATGGAATACAAACTACTGCATCATAACCATCATCTTTAATTTGTTGAAGCACTTCATGCATACTTCCTAATACCGGCATTGAAGTAGTTGGCATTAATTTATCAGCTAACATTTGATTCACATCAGCGATTGTTAAATCGATACCATCTAAATAAGTTTTTTCATTTAAAACAACTTGTAAAGGTAAATAATAAATACCTAAATCATTACATTCTTGCTTGCTCATCGCACAAGCACTATCACATAATACTGCGATTTTCATTCTTATTCTCCTTTATCTTTTTTCATTACAATAACACTAAATGGTTTCACATCTAGATATTGCATTGCTCCTTGTTGACAAGGTTGACTTTGATAATAAAGCATTTCATAACTATCTTTTAAATCCAACATAAAACGTTCATAACTTGGATTAAAGATAATTGATAAAGTACATTTATCATCTTCACAAATATAATTTAAAGCATAATTATGTTCATCTTTAAAATGAACTTGATTAGCTATTTCTTGAGCACTAGCTAGACGTAAACATGAATAATTACGTCTAATATTGATTAAAGCTTTGGTATCATTAACGATATCTAAATAACGATTTCTTCTTAAATAATCTAATTTATTAATATCATCACTATCTTCATACGTATTATGACGTCCTAATTTAGTCCGCGCAAATTCTTGTCCACTATGAATAAATGGAATTCCTTGGGCTAATAAAACAGCTGCAATCATCATTTTGTGCATTTCTAATTTTACATCCTGACCTTCTTCTTTGCAACATTCTTTTATTTTATCCCAACAAGTCATATTATCATGACATTCAACATAGTTTACAACATTATATGGATTTTCAAACAATTTATCTAACCCAACTTCACTACAACTTGCTGCTAAACAGTTTTTCATTAAATCACGTAAATGTAATGCCCCACTGCAATAACCTTTAATTGCTACTTCATTTTGATTGGTTCTTCCCTTAACCACATCACGGAAACGATCAGAGAAATGAGCAACTTGAGGCATTTTATTACTATTAAACATACTCGCACGTTTACGATAATCAAGGAAACTAGGCATATCCCATCCTTCTCCATAAACCATAAAATCAGGATTAATTTCACGACATTGTGCTACTACTTCATTTAAAGTATCAACATCTAAAATCCCCATTAAATCAAAACGTAAACCATCAACATGATATGTTTTCGCAATAAATTTACAAGTATCTACGATATATTTACGACACATCATTCGACTTGAATCAATATCATTCCCACAGAAAGTACCATTAGAGAAATCACCTTCATTATTCATTTGGAAATAGTAATTAGGGACACTATTTTCAAAATAACAATCATTCATATCATATACATGATTAAAAACTACATCTAAATTAACTCTAATTCCATGCACATGACATTTTTCCACTAAGTTTAAAAATTCTTGCATTCTTGCATATGGATCTTTAGGATTAGTACTATAACTTCCTTCTAATACCCGATAATGAACTGGATCATATCCCCAGTTATAATAAATACGGGGATTTAATTCTTCAACTGAACCAAAGTCAAAAACAGGCATTAATTGTAAATGCGTAATTCCTAATGATTTTAAGTATGAAAAACCAAAACTATTGGCACTAGTTTTTAAATTTTCTTCCATAAATCCAACAAAAGTTGATGGATGTTCAATTCCAATTTCACTTTGTGAAGTAAAATCACGCACACTAGCTTCATAAATAATAGCATCACAATTACTATTCATCTTTGTTAAATTAGTAGCTTCATAACTTAATTTACTTAAATCCACAACTGCTGCTAATTTACTATTTTCAATTGTCGCATTAGCATATGGATCAATACATTCTTTCCATTCACCATGTACTTTCACATAGTAAATATATGTTGTATGTTCCCAATCACCAACTAATGATAAACGAAAGACTCCTTTATCACTACGTTTCATTTCATAAGTATAAGCTTGATGATTCTTACATACTTCAATTTTAACACGATTAGCACTTGGAGCCCATAAAGCAAAACTAGTCTTATATGGGGTATAAGTACATCCTAAATCATCACCATCATAATAAAACATTTCATCAAAACGTTGCGTTTTCACAATTCCACTATATTGTAGAATTGTTTTACGTGCATGTTGATGCATAACATAATATTCTTTACCAATTTCTAATTCTACATCTAAACCTAACGTATATTTGATATAGTTATTACTTGTTTCAATTGTATGAATACGTAAGGGGATCAGTTTACTATCTTCACATAATAAGTGAAATGAATTACTTTCTCCTCCATAACTATCTTTCGATATATAAACAATGATTTTATCAAAATCATCTAAATAAGCTTCATAATAATCTTTTTTTCGCATATATTGTCTCAAGTAAACTTGAGAACACCTCCCTTATTTATATTTTAATTATAGCAAATTTAATAACTATCTACCACAAAAAAAGAGGATTATCATCCTCCACTCTTAGCCATTAAAGTTAACTTTACCAAATTTAGCTGGGTTCTTTTTATTTTTAACTTTTTTATTTACTTGTTGACCAGCAACATTATTTCCTTTATGTTTTTTACTTAAGGCTAAACGTTCAGCAATTGTTTTATTCGTTTTCATCGTAACCTCCATTGATAGTTTTAACTATCACTAATATAATAACATATTTTTTTATTTTTTGCTTGCATTCTTTTACTTTTTATGATATTATTAACAGGCATTAGAAATAGGGGTATCGTATAGTGGTAGTACATTGGTCTCCAAAACCACTGGTGGGAGTTCGATTCTCTCTACCCCTGCCATTAAAAATTAAGCCGATATTAATCGGCTTTTTTTATATTTAAAAATCATTTTTTTTGCTTGTTGAATTTTTCACAAATATCCTTTATAATAGTGATATATAAATAGCTATATAGAAAGGATGATTTTCCCATGAAAATTTCGACAAAAGGTCGTTATGCTTTAAGATTAATGATCGATATTGCCCAACAAAACAAAGATGAGATTGTTCCCCTTAAAGATGTTTCAAGTCGTCAAGAAATATCTATTAAGTACTTAGAACAAATCGTCCCTTCTTTGACTAAAGCCGAGTTAATTCGCTCAGTTCGCGGTCCTCGCGGTGGATATGTTTTAACAAGAGAACCACATGAGTATACTGTTAGAGATATTATTGAAGCAGCTGAAGGTCCTATTTCTTGTGTATCTTGTTTAGTAGATGATGCTAAAGAATGTCCTCGTTATGCTACTTGTCCAACAATTCATTTTTATGAAGGATTAAACCAACATATCTCTGAATATCTAGAACAATATACCTTAGTTGATTTAATGAACGGTACTTGTAATTATTTATAAGATTATCCAAAAACCAAAGTATATGTTACTTTGGTTTTTTTTATTAATAAAAACGTATTGACTATTTCCTACGTTTTTGCTATGATTTATTCAATTTAAAAGGAGGTTTGTTTATGCAAGTATATGAAGATATTACCCAATTAGTTGGTAACACCCCAATTTTACATTTAAATCGTATTGAGAAAGCTTATAACTGTCAGGCTAAGTTATATGCTAAAGTTGAAAAAAACAACGTAGCTGGTTCAATTAAAGACCGGGTTGCTAAAAACATGATTGAAAAAGCCTTAGAACAAGGAATTATTAAAGAAGGTTCAACAATCATTGAACCAACTAGTGGAAATACTGGAATTGCTTTAGCTGCTATTGCTTGTGCTAAAGGAATCAAGATGATTGCTACTATGCCTGAATCAATGTCAGTTGAACGTCGTAACATGATTAAAGCTTATGGAGCTCAAATCGTTTTAACTCCTGCTAGTGAAGGAATGAAAGGAGCTATTGCGAAAGCTAATGAGTTATGTGAAGAAATTGAAGGAGCAACTATTTTAGCGCAATTTGATAATCCTGAAAATCCTAATGCCCACTACCTAACTACTGGAGTGGAAATCTATGAACAAATGGATGGAAAAGTTGATATCTTTGTTAGTGCCATCGGTACTGGAGGTACAATTAGTGGTACTAGTAAATATTTAAAAGAACAAAATCCTAATATTAAAGTGGTAGGAATTGAACCTAGTGCTTCTCCATTCTTAAGTCAAGGTAAAACTGGACCACATAAAATTCAAGGAATTGGGGCTGGATTTTTACCAAATACTTTAGATCAAAATGCTTATGATGAATTAATTACAGTAAGTGATGAAGATGCTTATACTTATGCACGCGCATGTGCGACTAATGAAGGTTTATTTATTGGAATTTCAGCTGGTAGTGCTTTATGTGCCGCAATTCAATTAGCTCAATTAGACGAAAACAAAGATAAAAATATTGTTATTATTTTCCCTGATGGAGGAGATCGTTACTTATCAAGTGGAATCGTTGAATAAAAAATAAAGGATTATTGCCCAGGCAATAATCCTTTTTGTTGATATAAGAACGATTTAACAATCTCCCGATGCGGAATCGAAGGAATTCCTCCTCTTTTTTGAATACATAAGGCAGCTATTGCATTACCATAGGTAGCACATCTTTTTAAGATTTCAAAATCGAATGTTTCAATATTTTGATTATGTTCCAGAAACGAAGCAAGAAAACCACCCCAAAAACTATCGCCAGCTGATGTCGTATCCACCACATTCACCTCAAAACCTTTAATTATTGCTTTATGATTACGACAAGCCACTAAAACACCTTCCTTACCAAGGGTAATGGCGACAATTTTAACTCCTTTAGCTAATAAGATATCACAAGCTTCTTCATATGAAGTAGCTTGTGTCAACAAGAAAGCTTCTTGATCACTTACTTTCATCATATCAACATATTCAATAACTGAATTAATCTTACTAATTGCTTCTTGTTCACTAGTCCATAATGATGCACGATAATTAGGATCATATGAAATAATCGCACCATGTAATTTAGCTTGTTGGATCGCTTTTAAAGTAGCTTCTTCACTAGTTGGATGGGTTAATGATAATGAACCAAAATGAAATATTCGACAATTATTCAATAAATCAATATTTAATTCACTTGCCTGTAACATCATATCTGCTCCCGGTTTACGTGCAAAACTGAAATGACGTTCTTTTTTCGCATCTAAACCTACAAAAGCAAGTGTCGTAAAATAATTAGGGTCCATCACTAATCCATCACAATTAATTTTTTCTTTAAGTAAAGTTTCTTTTAAAAATTGACCATGCATATCTAAACCAACCTTACCAATAAAAGCTCCATGATGACCCATATGAGCAATTGTTGTTAGTAAGTTAGCTGGAGCTCCACCAGGATTTTGTTCAAACAAATTCATCCAACTATCACTTTTCCCAACTTGGGTAAAATCAATTAATAACTCCCCTAAGGCTACAACATCATACTTTTTTTCCATTTTCTAATTCCTCCACAATCTTTTCATATTGCTTTTTATCTAGACGATAGAAATATAAAACGACAGCACATACTAACCATAATACCCCTGGAATTGTCGTGAAAGCATGCTTCATAACCCATATTACATTGCTATTTTGTATCGTATTAGCTACATAACCAAACTTACCTAATAATCCAGCTAATAAAGCTGTACCTAAAGCCATCCCAACTTTATTACCTAAAGAAATAAAAGCATATTGGAATCCATCATTTCTAATTCCCGTTTTCCATTCCCCATATTCAACACAATCAGGAATTATTGCATAAATAGCTGTATTAAATCCAGAGAAGAAAAATTGCGTAAGAGCTGATAAAGCATAGAACATAATTGGACTACTACTTACATTAAAGAAATATAAAGCAATCATTGAAATACCCGTTAATAAAGAGAAGATTGCAGCACAATGTCCCTTATTCTCGGTTTTCTTAAATAATGGTTGAAATAAAGAAGCTCCAATAATTGAAGGAATAATAATAACCATTGAATAAGTCGTATAGTATAAAGCATTTCCTTCCACATAAGTAAAGTAATATAAAATATCTGCATTTCTTCCATATAAAGTAAAACCAAAAATAATTTGCCCAACTAAAGCTAATAAATAAGGTTTATTAACCATAATTGCTTTTAATTGTTCTTTTAAACTAAGTTTAGTTTGCTTTGTTTCAACTTTTACTACTTCTTTAGTCTTTTTAAAACAGAAGAAATGACATAAAGTAAAGATTATTCCATAAATAATAGCGACAATTAAGTATCCATTTACCGCACTACTTTTAGAAAAATAAGTTACTAATGGAACGGTAATAATATTTAAAATACCAATGGCAATCATCGCAAATACTGATCTAAAAGTATTTATTTGAGCTCTTTCATCCATATTTTGGGTCATAGCCCCACATAAAGTTCCATAAGGAATATTTACACAAGTATAACCTAATACCAACAAGCAGTAAGTTATAATCATATAAATAACCTTAGCACTATTACTCCAATCTGGATGAGCCCAGAAAGTTAAAATCAATAAGATTGCGCAAATTGGGGCACAAATAACTAACCATGGTCGATATCTTCCCCATCTTGTTTTTGTTTTATCACTTAAACTTCCAATAATCGGATCATTAATCGCATCCCAAAAACGTGAAAATAACATTAGGCTAGAAACGGCAGCCATACTAATCCCAAAGACATCAGTATAGAAAATCATTAAGAAATTACTTACAAACATCCAGCTAAAATTACAACCTACATCCCCAAATCCATAAGCTATTTTACTAATTAAAGGTAATTTACCTTGTTCTTTTTGTTTCATATCCTTATCCTTCAACATCAATTAAAACCTTCATTGTTGTTTCTTTATTTTCATCAATATATTCATATGCTTTTTGATAATCTTTAAAATTGAAGATATTAGAAATTAATGGTTTTAATTGTACTTTCCCTTCATTAACTAATTTTATTGCATCTAAATAATCATCATGACGATACATCATCGTACTTTTAATATCTAATTCATGATCGTTAGCTGTAGCTAAATCAATACTAGCCATTCCCGCAAACACCGCAACTAAGACAATTGTACTACCTTTACGTGCATAAGCAATAGCTTGTCCCATTGTCACATTATTTCCAGCACAATCATAAATTACATCTGCTTTATCTTCCCCAAATGTTTCAATTAAGGCATCGTTGAAATTCACATTCTTCGTATTAACACATGCATCAATACCACATTCTTTAGCTTTAGCTAAACGAATATCACTAACATCACTAATTAATACTTTGTTAGCTCCCATTCCTTTAGCTACTTGAGCTACTAAATTACCAATTGGACCAGCTCCAATTACGGCAACATTCATTCCCTTAACATCACCCATTTGTTTAACCGCATGAACTCCTACCGCTAATGGTTCAATCATAGCTCCTTCATCATAAGACATTTCACTTGGTAATAAAGTTACTTTACTTGCATCAACCGCAAAATATTCCATCGCTGTTCCAGTGGTTTGAAATCCCATTACTTTTAAATGTTCACATAAATTATATTTCCCATGACGACATGGATGACAAGTTCCACAATATACTTGTGGTTCAATCGTAACTTTATCATTTAATTTAAAGTTTGTTACATCACTTCCAATTGCTACAATTTCGCCTGACACTTCATGACCTTGAGTTACTGGATAAGAAGTAAATGGGTGTTGTCCATGATATACATGGATATCAGATCCACATACCCCGATTTTTTTGATTTTTACTAATACTTGGTTATTGTTGATTGTTGGTACTTCGACTTCTTCGAACACAATTTTTTTGGGTTCGATCATTACTTGCTTTAACATATTTCGCATCCTCCATTTATATCTTTTATAAAACGTTTTATTAAAGTAATTACATTATGCCTTAAAAACTCGAAATTGTCAACCGCTTTCATTAAAAAAATCTTTACTTTTTATTAAAACGATTGTAAAATTCTTTTATCAAACACTTTATGAAAGGATGATACGATGAAACAAACAACTAAACAACGAATTATTGAATATATTTTAAATCACGATCAAGTCTCTAAAAATGATTTAGCTAAAGAATTAAATCTTAGTTTACCTACGGTTATTAATAATGTTAATAGCTTAATAAGTGATAACATTTTAATTGAGAAAGGAGAATGTGCTTCTACCGGTGGACGTAAAGCTAAAACAATTGGTATTAATAAAAACTATGCAAAAGCTTTAGGGGTTATTATTTCAGCTAATCACTTAGTTTTAACAATTGTGAATCTTGGTTATGAAGTCGAAGTCTCAACCCGTTTTCGCTTTAAATTTAGCGATGATATGAATTATTGTTATGAGTTAAATAAACATATTGAAACATTCTTAACTCAACATAATATTGATTCAATTATTGGAGTAGGAATCGCTATCCCTGGTATTATTGATACCAACAAACAATTATTAATTCAATCACATGCTTTAAATGTAACTAATTATAGTTTAAGTTATTTAAAACAAGCGATTCCTTATCCAATTTATTTTGAAAATGATGCGAATGCAGCCATGTTAAGTGAAAACTTATCAACTTATGATAATGCGTTATATTTATCATTAAATAATACTTTAGGAGGAGCTTTCTGTATTAATTCTAAATTATTTTATGGTAATAATCATAAAGCTGGTGAATTCGGTCATATGTTATTAGTTCCTAATGGAAAACAATGTTATTGTGGAAAACTTGGTTGTAGTGATGCTTATTGTAGTGCTAAAGTATTAACTAATAATCAAAGCATTACTCTAAGTGAATTTAATGAAAAACTAACACAAAAAGATCCTAATACTTTACAAATATGGGATCAATATTTAGAACATTTAGCTATCTTAATTTCTAATTTACGCATTGCGTATGATATGGATATTATTTTAGGTGGTGATGTTGGAGGTATCTTAAAAAATCATCTTTTAGAACTAAGTCAAAAAGTTCTAAAATACAATAATTTTGATCATGATACTTCATATCTTAAAACTTGTCTTTATAATCAAGAAGCTGCTGCTATTGGCGTTGGTAAACACTTCTTAACTAAAATTGATGTTGATTAAAAAAGATTCGATATTAATCGAATCTTTTTATTTAATATTCTTAATAGTTTTAATACCTTGAGTATCAAGATATTCAATCTCAAGTTTACTTCCCTCTTTGATAAAGACTAATTTATCTTCTAAACCAATAGAGAAATTAACTTTAAAGACTTCATTTTCACTTGTTTTTAAATAATAGATAGTATTACCATCATGATAGATAATTTCAACATCCACAATTTCAATCGTTTTACTAGTTAAACTATCATCTACAATTAAATCATCACTATTACCTAAAACATTAATCATTTTCTTTTCTAAAGCCGCTAAACCATCTTCACTAGCTACAACAGCTACTTTTTGATAATCAATAGCTGATACCATTGCATACATTTTAATAATTCCATTATCTTTTAATGACATTAAGTATACTGGATTTCCTTTAATATTAGTTAATAATGGGAAAGTAGAAGTATAACCATAGTTTTTAACTTCCGCTTGAGCTGATAACATTGCACTTTTTTCATTAGCTCCCGCTGTTTTAATACGCATTGCTTCATGGGTTCTTAAATTTACTAAAACAAATCCTACATTTGATTCATCTGAGTTAGCTGAAGTAATACCACTATATAACCAAATATCACCATCTTTTTCTAAGTAGTTATAACCTTCACTAGTAATAATAACTCCGGTTTGTCCAAAGATGGAATTTAAATATCCATTTTGATATAATCCTTGATCATCAACTTCTTCCACAACTAAGCTTTCAGGGAAAACACGATCAGCCCATTTTGGAATATCTCCTAAATCATAGTGGGTACTTTCTCCCGTAATTGGATCTAAGAAAATAGCTCCAGTAACATATTTCTTTTGTTGAACTCCTTTATATGAATAAGTAGTACAAATATACCATGGATGACCATCTTCATCTACTTCAAAACTAGGTTCACCAAATATCGCCAATGGATAGTTAAAACGTAAATGACGATATAAATTCTCATTAAACATTGCACTTGGTACATAACGCATTCCATCTAAGTTTAAATCTTTCAATTTAACTAAGTTTGTTTCACCATTAGTATTATCGACCATAATATATGCGGGAATTCCATCGCCTCTATTTTTGAAATATTTAATAATTCCATTATAAGTTAATGGAGTTACCCGAGCGACACTACCATGATATGATATTTGGGTATATTCTTCACTTACTTCAAACTGAGAAACCCATTCGGTCATATTCCCCATTACTTTATCACCTAAACGAATTGAAGAATCACGATCAATAATCGGTGTAGTTTTAAAGTCTACTTCGGGAATTTCACTGAAAGATACATCTTTCATTTCAATTCGCGTTGCATATTCATTTGCATTAAATACCGGTGAACATACAAGCATTGAAACAATAGGTAATCCTACAATTACTACTATAGCAATTATACAAACTTTAAAAATAAGTTTGTGCTTTTTTGATTCACTTGTTGCATCAATTACATCATTAAATTGATTTTTTAATTTTCCATAACCTAATTTAGCCCCATAATAAGCTAAACCAATTAATAATAAAGGACCTAAAGTTAATCCTAAGAAAAAATAAAATTCAATAGAATGCCAATTTAATGGTGGTAATGCGATATAATAATATAAACATACATATATAAGATATATGATTGCAAAACCTAATAACATTTTCTTTTTCATCTTTATCACCCAACTCAAGTATATCATATAGCAATAAAAAAATTAATTAATTTTATCTTACGTTTAAACCCTAAGGACAAAAAAAGGGTTATATCGCAATATAACCCTTAAATATCTAATAAAACTACTTCATTAGCTATTCTTGTTTTATTTAAATCTATTAATCTTTGATTACGAGAACCACGATATTTTAAAGTAATATCTTTTAATTCTTCAATAAAGCGACCATCTACTAAAATATCAATATATGATAGCATTTCATCACTTACTTCACAGTGTTTCTTTCCACCTGCTAATAAATCTTCATAAGTATAACCACTATAACACCAAATATCTTTTTGTGGATATTGTATTTTTATAGCTTTTAGTATTTTAACTAACTCACGTTGATTTTCTTCTTCAAATGGTTCACCACCAAGTAAAG
The DNA here is from genome assembly GCA_964593515.1 of uncultured Erysipelotrichaceae bacterium. Lineage (GTDB taxonomy): Bacteria > Bacillota_I > Bacilli_A > Erysipelotrichales > Erysipelotrichaceae > JAXJYR01. Next base: position 6,899 of record CAZQJH010000006.1, on the reverse strand, counting down.
AAAAGCCTTTAATATATGATGGTTTTAAAGCATCTAAGATTGATTGTAAGGTATCTTGTGTAAACAATTCACCATAGTTAAAATCCCAAGTTTGTTGTTGGAAACAATGTGGACACTTATTACGACATCCACTAACAAATAAGGAAACTCTAACTCCTAAACCATCAGCAATATCACACGTTTTTATATTACCGTAATACATAGACTTATAAATGTAATACTCTTTCTTTAATTTCTTGTGTACGTCCTTGATTCCAATATTGAGTTCCAATATATCCACAAGTACGACGAGCAACATTCATTTTAGTTTGGTCAGTATTACCACAGTTAGGACATTGCCAAATTAATTTACCATGATGGTCTTTCACAATTTGAATTTCTCCATCATATCCACAACATTGACAGTAATCACTCTTAGTATTTAACTCTGCATACATAATATGTTCATAAATATGTTGCATAACCGCTAAAACAGCTTCGATATTATCTTTCATATCAGGAACTTCAACATAACTAATTGCTCCTCCTGGTGATAATTTTTGGAATTGAGCTTCGAAAGTTAATTTTTCAAATGCATTCATTTCTTTAGTAACATGAACATGATAACTATTAGTAATATAGTTACGATCAGTTACTCCTTCAATCATTCCAAAACGTTTTTGTAAACATTTAGAGAATTTATATGTTGTTGATTCTAATGGAGTTCCATATAATGAGAAATCAATATTTTCTTCTGCTTTCCATTTAGCACATGCATCATTTAAGTATTGCATAATTTCTAAAGCAAATGGTGTTGCTTTTGGATCACTATGATCTACTCCAGTCATATAACGAACTGTTTCACATAATCCAGCATATCCAAGTGAAATAGTTGAATAACCATTAAATAATAATTTATCAATTGTTTCACCTTTCTTTAAACGAGCTAAAGCCCCATTTTGCCAAAGAATTGGTGCTACATCACTAGGTGTTCCTAATAAACGTTTATGACGACACATTAAAGCTTCTTTACATAAAGCTAAACGTTCATCCATAATTTCCCAGAATTTTTGTTTATCACGTCCACTTGAACAAGCTACATCAACTAAGTTTAAGGTTACAACCCCTTGATTAAAACGACCATAGAATTTATATTTATCATTTACATCTTTATATACTGTTAAGAATGAACGACATCCCATACATGTATAACAGTTACCTTCTTTTAATTCCTTCATAATTTTTTCACTAATATAATCAGGAACCATACGTTTAGCCGTACATTTAGCGGCTAATTTAGTTAAGTGCCAATATTTACTTCCTTCTGTAATATTGTTTTCTTGTAATACATAAATTAATTTAGGGAAAGCTGGTGTAATATAAACACCTTTTTCATTCTTAACCCCTTGGATACGTTGATTCAACATTTCTTCAATTATTAAAGCTAAGTCATCACGTAAACTTCCTTCAGGAACTTCATTTAAATACATAAACATGGTAATAAATGGAGCTTGCCCGTTAGTTGTCATTAAAGTAATAACTTGGTATTGAATTGTTTGTACCCCTTGTTTAATTTCACGTCTAACACGCATTTCCGCAATATCATTAATTGTTTCTTCACTAACTTCGATATTTTGTGCTTGCATTTCCATTGCAACTTCTCTTCTAATTTTTTCACGAGAAACTTGAACAAATGGTGCTAAATGTGACATCGTAATACTTTGCCCTCCATATTGACAACTAGCAATTTGCGCAATTGCTTGCGTTGCAATATTACAAGCAGTTAAGAAACTATGTGGTTTTTCAATCATTGTTTCGCCAATTACTGTCCCATTTTGTAACATATCTTCTAAGTTAACTAAACAACAGTTATGCATATGTTGAGCGAAATAATCTGCATCATGGAAATGAATAATTCCTTTTTCATGAGCATCGACAATATGTGGTGGTAATAAGAATCGTTTTGTAATATCTTTACTAACTTCTCCCGCCATATAATCACGTTGTACTGAGGAAATAGTTGGATTCTTATTTGAGTTTTCTTGCGAAACTTCTTCATTTTCTAGTTCTAATAAACTTAAAATTTGTTTATCGGTTGAATTAGATTTACGAACTAATTCACGTTTATAACGATAAGTAATATAGTTATTAGCTACTTTATACGCTTCTTGTTTCATAATCTCTTCAACAACACGGTCTTGAATTTCTTCAACCGTAGCGCTTCTTAATAAGCCTTCACAAAATTCCACAACATTATTAGTAATTTCATCTACTTGTTCATCACTTAAGCGATAAGCATAGGTAACACTATGATTCGCCTTCTTTACTGCATCTGATATTTTAATCTTATCAAATTCTACTTCTTTTCCACTTCTTTTAATTATATTCATAGTATCATCCTTTCTTGTGGATATATTATAATGCATTATTTACTTTTTTAATAGCGATTTAATCATGAAAGTAATGTAAATTAAATGCAAATAGTTTCTATAACCCTAATAGCATAATAAATATATCTAACATTCCATTATAAATTAAATTACGTGATTCATATAAGAATGAATCAAATATACCACTTGCTAATAAAATAATTAAGACAATTGAAATATATCTTTCATAACGTAACATTTTTTGGTATAAATTATCACTTAATAACCCACCAATTATTTTACTTCCATCTAATGGTGGAACTGGAATAATATTGAATAGCCCTAAACCAATATTAATCAATGCTAAGACTTCTAAAAATGAACATATATAATAAATTAAATAACTATCGATTAATACTAATTCAAATTTATAGAATAAACAATAAATGAATAAAGTAATAAAAGCTATCACAAAGTTCATTAGTGGTCCAGCTAAAGCAGAATAGATCATTCCGGTTTTTTCATCTTTGAAATTTCGCGAATCAATTTGAACCGGTTTAGCCCATCCAAACCCAAAGATAGCTAAACATACTGTTCCCCATATATCAAGATGTTTTAAAGGATTTAAGCTTAATCTTCCTTTTGATAATTGTGAAGTATCCCCCATTATATATGCTACAAATGCATGTGCAAACTCATGAGCACTTAAAGCAATTGCTACTGCTGGAATAATTAATAATAGTTTTATTAAAAAATCATGAAGATTTGTATCAAATAACATTGCCATTCCTCCTCATTCTAATTATACCAAATAATCACTAATTTCTCAATGATGATACCAACTAAAAAAAAAGAGCTGATTAACTCAGCCCTTAGATTAAATATTACATTCCTTTAACTAATTCGATAATTTCAGTGAATCCATCAGCAGTTAAACTTGCACCACCGATTAATGCACCGTCGATATCAGCTTCTGACATGTATTCAACAATGTTGCTAGCTTTAACAGAACCACCGTATTGTACACGTACTTTATCAGCAGCTTCATCACCATACATAACTCTTACTTGGTCACGTACGATAGCACAACATTTTTGTGCATCTTCTTTAGTAGCTGATTTACCAGTTCCGATTGCCCAGATTGGTTCATAAGCGATTACTAAGTTAGAAACACATTTTGGACACATGTTAGCTAATGATCCACTTAATTGTTCACGGATAACTTTTTCAGTTTCTCCAGCGTCATATTGAGCTTCAGTTTCACCGATACATACGATTGGTGTAATTCCAGCTTCAACTAAACGTTTAGCTTTTTTGTTTACAGTTTCATCACTGTCTCCAAACATTGTACGACGTTCAGAGTGTCCAATGATACAGTAAGTAACTCCTACTTCTTCTAACATTGGTACAGAAACTTCACCAGTGAAAGCTCCTGAGTTTTCCCAGTGGCAGTTTTCAGCAGCGATTACTAAGTTTTTAGCACCAGCAACTGCAGTAGTTAATGCAGTATATGGAGCTCCAATTCCAAATGTAGCTTTGTCACTAGCAGCAACACCATCTACAGCTTCAATGAAAGCTTGAGTTTCTTTCATTGTTTTGTTCATTTTCCAGTTTCCTACGATAATTGGTTTTCTCATTGTTAAATCTCCTTATAATTATTTTTCGCTAATTACAGCAATACCAGGTAATTCTTTACCTTCCATGTATTCTAATGAAGCTCCTCCACCTGTTGAGATGTGAGAGAATTTGTCAGCGAATCCTAATTGGATAGCAGCAGCTGCAGAGTCTCCTCCACCGATAACTGTTGTAGCTCCAGGTAATTCAGAAATAGCAGTACATACTTCTAAAGTTCCTTTAGCGAATGCTTCCATTTCGAATACACCCATAGGTCCGTTCCATACTACAGTTTTAGCACCAGCTAAAGCATCACGGTATAATTCGATTGATTTAGGTCCAATATCTAATCCCATGTAATCAGCAGGGATGTTTTCGTTATCAGCGATAACTGTGTTAGCATCAGCAGCAAATTTGTCAGCACATACGTGGTCAACAGGTAAAATTAATTTTCCTTCTGCTTTTGCTAAGTATTCTTTAGCTAATTCAATTTTGTCTTCTTCTACTAAAGAGTTACCAACGTTGTATCCTTGAGCTTTTAAGAATGTATAAGCCATTCCTCCACCGATTAATACTTTGTCAGCTTTCTTTAATAAGTTGTCAACAACAGCAATTTTGTCAGATACTTTAGCTCCACCGATAATAGCAACGAATGGACGTTCAGGAGTATCAACAGCAGCTCCTAACATTTTAACTTCTTTTTCTACTAAGAATCCTAATGCGTTAGGTAAAATTGAAGCAATTCCAGCAGTTGAAGCGTGTGCACGGTGAACAGAACCGAATGCATCTTCAACGAATAAATCACCTAAGCTAGCCCAGTATTGTGCTAATTCAGGATCATTTTTACTTTCACCTTTTTCGTAACGAGTGTTTTGTACTACTACGATTTCTCCATCGTTTAAAGCAGCTACAGCTTCTTCTAATTCAGCTCCACGAGTTACAGGAACGAAAGTAACTTTAGTATCAGGTAATAATTCACCTAATCTTACAGCTACACATTCTAAGTTGTTTTTAGCTTTGTCTTCGTCAGTTTTTACTTTTCCTAAGTGAGACATAAGAATTAAACGAGCGTTGTTTTCAATTAAGTATTTAATTGTAGGTAACGCTTGAATAATACGGTTGTCGTTTGTAATTTTTCCATCTTTTCTTGGAACGTTAAAGTCACATCTTACGATAACTTTTTTTCCAGCAACATCTAAATCTCTTACAGTTCTTTTAGTCATTACTAAAATCCTCCTTAAATATCATAGTAATTATACCACTAAGTCCATTTTTTAACAATCTATTCTTGATATTAAAGTTAAAAAAAGGTTAAGCATCACTTGCTTAACCTAATTGATGTTATTTTCCTTTTCCGTCAAAAGTACTATCTTTCACAACTACGTCGTGAGCTCCACCTTCAACAATAGAAGTTGAAGATACTAAAGTAATTTTAGCTTTTTCTTGTAATTCAGGAATTGTTAAAGCACCACAGTTACACATTGTAGATTTAACTTTACTTAAAGTTAAGTCTAAGTTGTCTTTTAAATATCCAGCATATGGTACGTAAGAGTCAACCCCTTCAACGAAAGATAAACCAGTTTTTCCACCCATGTCATAACGTTGCCAGTTACGAGCACGAGCACTTCCTTCTCCCCAGTATTCTTTCATATATGTACCATTAATTGATACTTTCTTAGTTGGTGATTCTTCAAATCTTGAGAAGTAACGTCCTAACATTACAAAGTCAGCACCCATTGCTAAAGCTAAAGTAATGTGGTAATCATGAACAATACCTCCATCACTACAAATTGGAATATAAATTCCAGTTTCTTCAAAGTATTTATCACGAGCTTTAGCTACTTCAATTGTAGCAGTTGCTTGTCCACGTCCAATACCTTTTTGTTCACGTGTAATACAAATACTTCCTCCACCGATACCAATTTTAATGAAGTCAGCTCCAGCTTCAGCTAAGAATCTAAATCCTTCTTCATCAACAACGTTACCAGCTCCAATTTTTACACTGTCACCATATTTTTCACGTGCCCATTTTAAAGTACGTAATTGCCATTCAGAGAAACCTTCTGAAGAATCAATACATAAAACATCAGCACCAGCTTCAATTAAGGCTGGAATACGTTCTTCATAGTCTCTAGTATTAATACCAGCTCCTACAATATAACGTTTACTTGCATCTAATAATTCATTTGGATGTTCTTTATGAGAATCATAGTCTTTTCTAAATACGAAAGCAACTAAGTGTCCATTATCATCAACAATTGGTAATTGGTTTAATTTATTATCCCAAATTAAATCATTAGCTTCTGATAATGTACATCCTTCTTTAGCATAGATTAATGACTCAAGTGGAGTCATGAATTCAGAAACTTTTGTATTTAAATCCATACGAGATACACGGTAGTCACGGCTTGTGATAATACCTAATAGCTTACCATTAGCACTTCCATCCTCAGTGACTGCCATTGTAGAGTGTCCATTTGCTTCTTTTAAAGCTAAAACATCAGCTAAAGTAGCATCAGGAGTAATATTAGAATCACTATAAACAAATCCAGCTTTAGTCATTTTAACACGTTTAACCATAGCTGCTTCATCTTCAATTGTTTGTGATCCATAAATAAATGAAACCCCACCTTCTCTAGCTAAAGCACATGCCATTCTTTCTCCAGAAACTGATTGCATGATTGCTGAAACCATAGGAATATTAAGTGATAAAGATGGTTCTTCCCCTTTCTTAAATTTTACTAAAGGTGTTTTTAAAGATACGTTTGCAGGTGTACATTCACTACTTGAATAACCAGGAACTAAAAGGTATTCACTAAAAGTACGTGAAGGTTCATCAAAAAAATAAGCCATTATTAGATCTCCTTTCGATTTTTTATTTTCTCTGTTTATTTTAAACTACTAAAGTTTAAAATATCCTATCTTATATTACCATTT
>CAZQJH010000005.1:0-35614 GCA_964593515.1 uncultured Erysipelotrichaceae bacterium | reverse complement strand
GGACACGACGATGTCGTTGTCGGCGCCGCGGCCGGTGAAGACCCGACCGTCCTATTTATTATAAGTAAACAAGTATTTTTTTATTTAGAAAGGGATGATGTTTAGATGCGTTTAGTCAGAAAAGAATTTAACTCTCAGTATTTGACCTTAGGATTTCAAAGTAAAAATAACTATAAAGGAAATATTAGAATTGTTTTAAAATGTAATGGTAAAATGATTGAAGAAAGCAAACGAATTGATAATTACTTATCTTATAATTTAACTAATGTTTTTATAAATAAACCATGTAATGTGAAATTATATTTATATCAAAATGATACATTGGTTTATTATCAAAATTTTAATTTAATTGCTAATGAGAATTATGTCGAAGAAAAAGTAGTGGAAGCACCACAGGAAATTAAAACTGAAATTAAAGAAGAAATCATCGAAGAAGTAATTAAACCTTTTAAATTAGATGATCGTTTATTAACAACCCGTGATTTAGCACTAAAAGCTAAAGCATTTTTATTAGAGGAGGGATTTTAATGTCATTTATTCAATTAACTAATAAACAACAAGAAATTATTTATAAAAGTATTAAAGATGAGAAACTGCAGCAAATTATTAATGCTAATAATGATCGTTTTACCTTTATGCGTCTTTTTCCTAAACAGTTTCATCATTTAAAAGTAAAAGATATTCAAAATTTTATTGAAAATAATCCTAATAGTAAAGATTTTAAACGATGTGTCGTATTAATTGAACATTGTTATGATTTTGTGGTAGCAGCAAAATGTAAAAACTATCCAAAAGTTTTAAGTAAATTAAGAAAATTAGAAAATGTTGATGATGAAATAAAAGCTGAAATAGCTCAATTTAAAGAAGAATATGCAGAAAGTGAGTTACGTTTAGAATATAATGCTTTAATATTATTTATGTTAAGACATGATAGTTTATATGAGATGCATCAAAATGTTTTAAGTGAAGAAGAAATAATTAAAATAGAAGAAGTTGAGGAAGAAAAAGTTAATCCATTACAAGAAGTAGTTGATGATTTAAAAGCACAATTAGAACTAAAGAAAAAAGAAGTTAAAAGTTTAAAAGCAATGTATGCTATAGAAAATATCTCTTTTAGAATTTCCCAAGTATTAGATATTAATCAAGAATTTAAAAGTTATGAAGAAGTATATGCTTATTTAGGTGAATTAGAACAAAATGCTTATGTGGAACAAGATTTTGCCCTTATTAAGAAAATTTTAAGTGTAAAATATGCCATTATTAATCTGATTGGAGGAAATAAACATGAGTGAATTTCTTGGTTTTGAAGAAAGTCGTGAAATGGTTAATTCGCTAAAAGATTGTATTATGATTTCACGAATTAGTAATGAAAATAATATTAATGTCAATAATAAACAAGTTGTTTTCTTTAAAGTAGATGCTTTATGTGAAGAAAGTATTACCCTTTACCAAGAAGATTTTGTGGAAGTTGGGGATAATTATTTAGGAATGGATTATGCCCAAGATATTCATGGATTACCACCTTTATATGATACGATTCATAGTTTAGATGGTGAAGGTAAATGTGAGATGATGCGTGAATATTTAATGAATAAATTAATTATTTTTTCACCTGATTATAACTATAATGATCGTGATCAAGTATGGTATAAAAACGTTAAAATATTAAAAGTTATTAAAGATAAATGTAAAGATAGTATTTATTTTAAACGGGTACCACGTATTTCTATTGGTAGTCGTAAATTAGAAGAAATGTTATTAAATCAAGAAGAATTATACTTTCCTGGTTATAATGTTGAATTTTATGGACCTAGTGATTTATTGATTAGTGGTACCTATGTATATCGTAAAGTAAATATTGAAGATGAATCTTCACTATTTAAAGCTAAAGATAAAAGTCGTTTTAATTATACATGTCAACATACCCAAATTGCGCGTTTAGATTTACGTGATTTTGTTGATATTAGTGATAAATTAATTGATTTTAATGAAAGTTTTGTCTTTATGAATGATGAAGATTATCAAACATTAATGCTAAGTGATAAGTATGTATTAATTAGTAAGGAAATTAAAGAAACACCACTAATTCAAACACCTTGTGAAAAAAGTGAACAAAATGATTATGATTCATTCTATAAAGCTTTAAGTTATCGTTTATATCATGATAATTTAATGTTAGATAAATATAGTATTCAATTATTTATTCAAGGTTTAAGTTGTTTTAAACAAGTATTAGTTCAAGGATTGAAACCTGATCAGGTTCAATCATTAAGTAAACATGTGGCAACATTAACTAATTTAAAAGTTGAATATTATTTTAAACCTAATGAAATGATTGATTTAAGTGATAATACTTTATGTATTATTGATCAAATTAATATCGATAATATTATGATGGTTAAGGAAATATTAGCTAAATATCAAAGGGAAAATATTTATTTTGTATTATTAAATCAAGATAATGTTTTAAGTTATTTAAGTGATGCTTTAACCATTAAAATGAAGTTTTTAACCCTTGAACAAGCTTATATTAGTTTACATACATGTAAAGATATTGAAGTTAGTGATTTTAAACTTAAGGCTAATGATGATGAATATTATTTTGATTTCTTTAATGAATATCCTGATCATTATCAATTCTTTAAAGAATTAGATAAATTATTTATTGCTCGTAATTTAGCGCCAATTAATTATCAAGCTTTACAAAAATGTATTACTTTATTAAAACAACAACCAATGGATAAAGATTATTTTGATGGGATTATTACTAATTGTTTAATTGAACCAATTGTTGGTAATTCACCATTATTAACTCCATTTTTTGGGAATGATTTAGTAGTATCAGCCTTAATTACTTTTGTAGATAAACATAGTAAAGTTTCTGCTTTTAATTATTTAAGAGCTTGTGTTATTGAAAAACAAGCATGTTTAAAGAGTTATGGATACATTAGGAACAATTAAATTAACTAGGTTTGATGCTTTTAATAGTAGTATTTATGATGAACGTTGTATTAAGTTAACTAGTGATCGTTTTCCTTGTTTATTTTTAATTAAAGAAAGTGATTCTTTCGCCTTAACAATATCTGATTTTAAAGCGGATGCGATTATGATTGAGGATTATAATCGTAAGATGGTTTCTTTATATCCTAATGGTTTAAAGGTTAAATCAGCTGATGAAATTATTTATGCAGTAGGGGATTATCGAATTGATATTTACCAACAAGGAAAATGTTATCATTATTATTATCAAGTTATTCCTAATAAAATGCATTTGAGTGATATTTATCATATGATGAATTTAGTTGAAGAAAGATTTCATCAATATGGTTTATTATGTGGAAATGATGAACTTTATTATCGTTTAAGTAGTAAAAATCAAAATCTTTTAATGTGGTTAAATGCTTTAGAATTAATCTTTCATCAAAGTGATCTTGAAGTTAGTAAACAAAGTAGTTTAAATGACTATTTTGATACGGTTAAAAAGGTATATGAAGAAGCTTTAACTTTAGATAATGGTTTTATTGAGGAAATCAAAAAGCATGTTCAAATTGCGCGTAAACGTAAAAATAGTGCTCAATCTTCCTATGAAGTTAAAGAAAAAAGTAGTTATGTTAGTAGTAATATTAAAAGAAGAAGTAAAGAAAAAGTTAAATGGTTAGAAAATGAATTAATGGAACAACAAACTTTAATGAAATACTATAAAAACTTACAAGATGAATTAATAACTACTTTTGAACGAGTACAGTTTTTATTTAAGCAAACTGGTTATTTAAATGATAGTCAATTAATAAGCTTACAACAGTTAAAAGATGAATATGATGAAAAAGTAAATAATGATTATATCTTACAGCGAAGAATTTGTAGTAGTATCTTTGAATTATTTATTTTTACTTTTATTATTGAAGCATTACAACAATTAGGTTTTAAATTTGAAACCAATGAGATGTTACATTCACTATATTATTTTGCTTATCCTTGTATGATATCATTAACGAAAGATAATCTTACTTGTGAAATTTATTATGATTATTATTATGAAAAAGTTGAAGATTTAAGTGAAAGTGGTTATTGTCGTTTGAATTCCATGCATAATCGTCCTGATTTCTTATTATCGTTTAAATTGGATGGTAAGATTGTACATACGATGATAATAGAAGTAAAATGGCGTAATTTACGTAATTTTTACCAAGCATCGGGGGAAAGTGATGTAATGTTAGCTTTAAAAGATTATTATCAATTATGTTATTTTGATTGTGATTCTAAAACCTTACATCGTCAATGTATTGATGAAGTAATTGTTGTTTTCCCTGATAATAAAGAACGTTTTGTACCTTTAGGTGATTATAACATTAATGCTTTAGGGGTATTATGTAATAAAAATGTTTATCATAGTAAAGCAATGGATGTTTTGAAACAAGAAATGCAGAAATATATATAAAAAAATAGATGAAATCGTGATGATTTCATCTATTTTTCTTAATAGTAGATTGATTGTTTAACTTGTTGAGCATGTTTTTCGCCACATAATGCTTCAATAATTAAGAAAGCAAAATCAATTACGGCAGCCGCACTTCTTCCAGTAATGATATTATCATCTTTAACAGCATATTCATCAACATAATGACCATTAAAGTCTTCATTCATACTAGTAAAACAAGTATAATTTTTATCTTTTAAATAACCTAAATGACCTAAAATAGTTGGAGCTGCACAGATTGCACTGACTAATTTATGATTATCCATAAAATACTTAATAATTTTAATTACATCTTCATTAGCTTCTAAAGTAGCATAATGTGGACCACCTGGTAAAAATAAAGCATCATATTCAGCTACATTTAAATCATTTAAATTAAAGAAGTTAGTGAAACTTAAGTTATAACGACCAGTTGCTTGTGTAGCATTAATAGCATAAATATCAATAGTGATATTAGCTCTACGAAGTAGAGCAATAGTTCCTACCGCTTCTAATTCTTCAAAATTATCCGTTAAAATACAACATACTTTTTTCATATAACTACCTCCGTTTTTTTTATTATACTATTTTTTTAAGTAAATGTAAGTCTAAATCTTGCTTTTAACTAGGTTTTTTAATAAAATTATAACATAGAATAAGAGGTGTTATGAATATGAAGGTTGTTGTGGCATGTGATTCTTTTAAAGGATGTTTAACTTCAATTCAAGCTGCTAATCAAATTGAAAAAGGAATTCATCGTTTAGATCAAGATATAATAGTAGATAAGATTCCTATTGGTGATGGTGGTGAAGGAACCTTACAAGCGTTCCACACTTTATGTGAGGGTGAATTAGTTTGGGTTAAAACTAGTGATGCTTATGGTAAAAAAATTGAAAGTTGTTATAGTTTGATTGATAATGGTGAAACTGCAGTTATGGAAGTAGCTAATGTTATTGGTTTAAGTATGCATGAACGTAATAAACGTCAACCTTTACATGCTTCTAGTTATGGAGTAGGAACTATGTTACTAGATGCTAAAGAAAAAGGGGTTAAACGGATTATTATTGGTTTAGGTGGTAGTGCAACTAATGATGGTGGTATGGGTTTATTACAATGCTTAGGTGCACGTTTTTATGATGTTAATCATGAATATTTATCACCACAAGCGATTAATCTTGAAAAAGTACGTTATATTGATTTAAATCGATTCCAAAAGTTAGAAGGAATTGAGTTAATTGCTGCATGTGATGTGAAAAATCACTTATTAGGTGAAGAGGGAGCTACTTATGTTTTTGGTAAACAAAAAGGGTTGTTTCCAAGTCAAATTAAAAAAATAGAAGAAGGAATGATTAATTTCCGTTTCCAAATTCAACGTTATACTAAAATAGATATTAATAGTTTTGAAGGTGGAGGAGCTGCTGGAGGAATTGGGGCTATCTTAATTGGTTTATTAGGAGCAAGAATGATTCCAGGAATTGATTTATTAGTTGAATATACTGGTATTGAAGAAAGTATTGCTTCTTGTGATTTAGTTATTACAGGAGAAGGACAAAGTGATCGTCAAACGATGTTTGGGAAAGTACCAACAGGTATTTTAAATATTGCGAAAAAATATGATAAACCAGTAATCTGTATTTCAGGGGCTTTAGGTTTAGGTTATATGGACTTATATGATTTAGGTTTTGTTGGTATTTTCAGTATTGCTGATCGAGCAATGAATTTCCAACAAGCCTTAGATGGAGCTAGTGATAAATTAGAAGCTTGTACATATTCGATAATGCGAACAATTAATTATTTTAGAAAATCTTAAGGATTAAAATCTAGGCTTATATTAAATTTTGTGATATAAATTAATTGAGGTGATTAAGATGAAAATTAAAGAAGCGTTATGGGGAGCTTTATTTTTAGTAATCGGAGCATTAATGCTTTTAGATACATATCAAGTTATTAGTGTAAATATTTTCTTTCCTGGATGGTGGGCTATTTTACTTACTTTCTATGGTTTAGTTGAATTTATTCAAAAACCTAAAGAAAAGATTTATATCTTTGTAATGGTTGTTGGTATTTGTTTATTTGCTTTAATTAATGATTTCGTTACTTTTGAATTATTATATAAAACAGCTATTCCATTAGTGTTAATTGGTGTTGGTTGTAGCTTAATATATAGTAATATTAAAAATACTAGTAAATAATCGGGATGAATATTATTCATCCCTTTAATTTTAGCTAGCATAATGTTATAATAGAGGACAGTGGAGGTATTTTATATGAGAGAAAATGCATGGAAAAAATATAGTGAAGAAGACAAAAAAGTTGTTTTTGACTTCGCTCAAGGTTACAAAAAGTACATCAGTGATTGTAAAACTGAAAGAGAATGTGTTGATGAAGCTATCAACATGGCTAAAGCATGTGGATATCGTGATTTAAATGAAGTAATTGCGAATAATGAAAAATTAAGTGCTGGGGATAAAGTTTATGCTAATAACATGGGAAAAACATTAGCTTTATTCCACATTGGTAAAAAATCATTAGCTGAAGGGATGAATATTTTAGGAGCTCATGTGGATTCACCACGTTTAGACTTAAAACAAAATCCTTTATATGAAGATAATGATTTCGCAATGCTTGAAACACACTACTATGGAGGAATTAAAAAATACCAATGGGTTACTTTACCATTAGCAATCCATGGAGTAGTAGTTAAAAAAGATGGAAGTGTGGTAAATGTTAATATTGGAGAAAAAGATGATGATCCAGTATTTGGTATTTCTGATTTATTAATTCACTTATCAGGTAAACAAATGGATAAAAAAGCTAGTGTAGTTGTGGAAGGGGAAGATTTAAACTTAACTTTCGGAAGTATGCCATTAGCTGATGAAGAAAAAGATGCTGTAAAAACTAATATCTTAAATACTTTAAAAGAATCTTTAGGTATTGAAGAAGATGATTTTGTTTCAGCTGAATTAGAAGTAGTACCAGCTGGTCCTGCTCGTGATTATGGATTAGATCGTTCAATGGTTATGGGATATGGACATGATGACCGTGTTTGTGCTTATACATCATTAAAAGCTATTCTTGAAATGGAAGAAGTAGAAAAAACAGCTGTATGTTTATTAGTTGATAAAGAAGAAGTTGGAAGTATTGGAGCTACTGGTATGCAATCTCGTTTCTTTGAAAACATGGTTGCGGAAGTAATTGCTTTATGTGAAGACTACAATGATTTAAAAGTACGTCGTGCTTTAGCTAACTCTAGAATGTTATCTAGTGATGTTTCAGCTGCTTTTGATCCTAACTATCCTTCGGTTAATGAAGTTAAAAACTGTGCTTTCATGGGTAAAGGTTTAGTATTTAATAAATATACGGGAGCTCGTGGTAAGAGTGGATGTAATGATGCTAATGCTGAATATATGGCAGTATTAAGAACAATTATGGAAAAAGATAATGTTAGCTATCAAACAGCTGAATTAGGACGTGTTGACGAAGGTGGTGGAGGTACTATTGCCTACATCTTAGCTCAATATGGAATGGAAGTTATTGACTGTGGAGTTGCTTTACATAATATGCATGCTCCTTGGGAAATTGCTAGTAAAGCTGATATTTATGAAGCATATCGTGGATATGTTGCTTTCTTAAAATATGCTTAATAAAAAAAAAAGAGCCAATTGGCTCTTTTTTTTAGTTTATTGTTCTTGACGAATTAAATTTAAAGTTCCTCCAGCTTTAATTGTTTCAATATCTAATTCACTTAAATCTTGATTTAAAACATAGCTTTCATTTTTCGTAATATTTTCAATAGTTACCTTTTCACCAACTTTTAATGATAATAAGTTAGTTAAACGTAATTCATCAAATTCATCAATTCGATCATAATCAGCTTCATTTTCAAAAGTAAATGGAATAATTCCAAAGTTAATTAAGTTAGCTTTGTGAATACGAGCAAATGATTTCGCAATTACCGCTTTAATTCCTAAATACATAGGGGCTAAAGCAGCATGTTCACGACTACTTCCTTGTCCATAGTTACTTCCCGCAATAATAAATCCTCCATTGTTAGCTAAACAATCATCATGGAAACTAGCTTTCACATTCATAAAGATAAATTCAGAAATCTTTTCAATATTAGAACGATATGGTAATACTTTAGCTCCAGCTGGGGCAATATGATCAGTAGTAATGTTATCTTCTACTTTAATCATAACTTTCTTTTGAATATCATTTTCTAACGGGGTATTAATTGGTAATGCTTTAATATTAGGACCACGCACAACTTCAACTTCTTTAGCTTGTTGCATATCTGGTTTAATAATCATTGCATCATCAATTAAGAATTTATCTGGATCTTGAGGAATTTCAAAATCAATCGTACGTGGGTCTACCACATATCCAGCTAAAGCACTAGCAGCGGCTGTTTCTGGTGATACTAAACATACTTTAGCACTTAAAGTACCACTACGACCATAGAAGTTACGATTAAAGGTACGAAGAGATAAAGCATTAGTAATTGGTGATTGTCCCATTCCAATACAAGGTCCACAAGTTGATTCTAAAATACGGGCTCCAGCACTAATCATACTAGATAAACCACCATTTAAGGCAATCATATTTAAGACTTGACGTGAACCAGGTGAAATAACTAAACTAACATTTTCATCAACTACTTTACCATTTAAGATATTAGCTACACTCATCATATCGCGATAAGATGAGTTAGTACAACTTCCAATCGCAACTTGATCAACTTTTAATCCAACAACTTCACTAATTTCTAAAACATTATCAGGTGAGTGAGGCATGGCAATCATTGGTGGTAAAGTATTTAAATCAATTTCAATAACTTGATCATAAATAGCATCATCATCAGCAATTAATTCACAGAAATCTTCGCCACGATTTTGTTTAATTAAGAATTCTTTTGTGATTTCATCACTTGGGAAAATTGAAGTGGTAGCTCCAAGTTCAGCTCCCATGTTGGTAATTGTTGCACGTTGAGGAATAGATAAGTTTTTAACTCCATCACCACTATATTCAATAACCGCACCAACTCCACCTTTAACACTTAAAATTTGTAATACTTTTAAGATAATATCTTTACTAGATACTCCTTTTTGTAATGAACCATGTAAGATAACATTAATTACTTTCGGCATATTTAAGTGAAATGCTCTTCCAGCCATGGCACAGGCAACATCTAAACCTCCAGCACCGATAGCTAAAGCTCCCATTCCTCCAGCAGTTGGAGTATGAGAATCACTACCTAATAAGGTCGTTCCTGGTTTCGCAAAACGTTCTAAATGAACTTGATGACAAATTCCATTCCCAGGACGCGAGAAGTGTACTCCATGTTTCATCGCAACCGTTTGTAGATATTTATGATCATCAGCATTTTCAAATCCACTTTGTAAAGTATTATGATCAACATAACTAATTGATAAATCAGTTTTAACTTGATCAACACCCATTGCTTCTAATTGTAAATAAGCCATTGTTCCAGTGGCATCTTGAGTTAAAGTTTGATCAATATGAATAGCAATTGGACTACCTTTAACCATGCTACCTTCAACTAAATGAGCTTTAATGATTTTTTCTGTAATACTTGGCATATATTTCATCCTTTCTTTATATACCTAACTATTATAGCATATTTGTGAAATAATTGAACAGTAGTAAAAGCTTGCTATTGAAAAAAATGATTTAAAAAATGAAAAAGTATGATATAATAAGAAAGAATATTTCAAAACGAAAGGAGGAAGTAAGATGGAGTCAAAATTAAAGACTTATTTTGAGAAAAGTACCACTTTCTCGCAAATCGATAATGAATTGTTTAAACAATATAATGTGAAAAAAGGTTTAAGAAATGAAGATGGAACGGGAGTTCGGGTTGGATTAACGAGAATCTCTGATGTTGTTGGATATAAAATGGTTGATGGTAAAAAGGATGATGATGTTGGTCGTTTATACTATCGAGGAATTGAATTACGTGATATTGTGAAAGGAAGTAATGAATATGTAAATGGTTTTGAAGAAGCTTGTTTCTTATTACTATTTGGTTATTTACCTGATGAAGTTGAATTACGTAACTTTTGTCAAATCATGCAACAAGAATATGCTTTACCGGATGATTTTGTGGAAACTAAATTTATTCGTATGCCCGGAAAGAATATAATGAATCGTGTTATGCAAGCTGTATTATCTTTATATGATTATGATGATGATGCTGAAGATATTAGTGCTGAAAGTACTTTAGTTAATGGATTAAAGATTATTGCGAAATTACCAAGTATTATTTGTTATGCTTATCAAAGTAAAGTTTATCGTTATAATCATGATTCATTAGTAATTCATCCAGTTCGTAGTGATTTATCAATTGCTGAAAATATTTTATATATGTTAAGAAAAAATACTTATTATACTCCTTTAGAAGCACGTTTATTAGATATGATTTTAATTGTTCATGCTGATCATGGGGGAGGAAATAACTCAACTTTTACTAATGTCGTAATTTCTTCAACTGGTACTGATATTTATTCTTCAATGGTTGGTTCTATTGGTAGTTTAAAAGGACCACGTCATGGAGGAGCTAATTTAAAAGTTAGTGCAATGATGAAAGAAGTTATTAAAACAATTGGTTATAGTGAAAATATTGCGGAAATTAAAGCTATTCAATATAAAATCTTAAATAAAGATTTCTATGATTATTCAGGATTAATTTATGGGATGGGTCATGCTATTTATACTTTATCTGATCCACGAAGTGAAGTATTACAAGAATATATTGAAAAATTAGCTAAAGAAAAAGGTAAAGAGCGTGAATATGCCTTCTATCAACGTTTTGAAGCTTGTGCGAAAGAAGTTATCCATGAAGTAAAGGGAATTAATGTTTCTAGTAATGTTGACTTCTATAGTGGTTTTGTTTATGAAATGTTAGGGATTCCTGAAGATATGTATACACCATTATTTGTAATGGGACGAAGTATTGGATGGTTAGCTCATAATATTGAAAATAAATTATATGATGGAAGAATTATGCGACCAGCTACTAAGTATGTTGGGGAACAACGTGAATATGTGAAAATGGAGGATCGAAAAAATGACAAATACGATAACGGTATTTAAAGGTGATGGAATTGGACCAGAAATTTGTGATGCAGTATTAAAAATTCTAAAAGCAGCTAAAGCTGATTTAAATTATGAATTATATGAAGTAGGGGAAGCTGAATATCAACGTAATGGAAAATTAATTCCTGATGAAGCTTATGCATCATTTGAACGTAATAAAATCTTATTAAAAGCACCAATTACAACCCCAATTGGTAAAGGATTTAAATCATTAAATGTAACTTTACGTAATAAGTATGATCTATATGCTAATATTCGTCCAGCTAAATCAAATACAGCTGTAAAAACGCCTTTTAATGATGTAGATATTGTAACATTTAGAGAAAATACGGAAGATTTATATGTTGGAATTGAAGAAGAAATTAGTGCTGATGAAGTTCATGCTATTAAAATTATTACTCGTAATGCTAGTACAAGAATTATTCGTGATGCTTTTGAATATGCCCTTAAAAACAATCGTAAGAAAGTAACTTGTGTGCATAAAGCTAATATTATGAAAAAAAGTGATGGAATGTTCTTAGAAATCTTTAATGAAATTGCGAAAGAATATCCAAGTATTGTTAGTGAAGATAAAATTGTTGATGCGGTTTGTATGCAATTAGTAATGAAACCCCAACAATTTGATGTAATGGTAATGCCTAACTTATATGGTGATATCGTATCCGATTTAACTAGTGGATTAATTGGTGGATTAGGTTTATTGCCAAGTTCTAACTTAGGTAAAGACTATGCGATGTTTGAAGCTGTTCATGGTAGTGCTCCAGATATTGCTGGTAAAAATATTGCGAATCCAACAGCTTTATTATGGAGTGCATGTATGATGTTAGAACACTTAGGTCAAAATGAAGTAGCTGCTAATATTCGCAAAGCAGTTAATGAAGTATTAATGGAAGCTACTACATTAACTCCTGACTTAAATGGAAATGCAACAACTAGTGCTTATTGTGAAGCAATTATTAGTAAATTAGTTTAATTAAATAAAAAGAACGAATTTTAAAAATTCGTTCTTTTTATTTAATACTTGGCAATAATTAATGTATCATCAGCTAAGACTAAAGTATCACCTTTAGGAATAATGGTATCATCACCTCGATGAATAGCGATAACTAAAGTATTAGCAGGTAATTGGATATTAAATAAGGTTTGATTAACCCATTTATGATTTTTACTAATATAGTTTTCACTAAGACTAAATTCTTCATAGGTTTCAAATTCATTAGCAGCTATAACTAATAAATCATTAGCTTCAATAATAGTATCACCATTAGGGATAACTAAAGCATGTTGTTGTTTAATAATAAAAGCAATTAATAAATCATTAGCTAATTCAATATCTTTGATTTTTTTATTGACCCATGCATGTTGATTATGGATGATACTTTTCACAAAGCGTACATTGCTATCAGCTTGATAATCATTAAAAGTACATTCAATCTTGCGATTAGTATCAATCATCTTACTTTTTTTCGCAATAAAAGCTAAACTACTACCTTGAATCGTAATCGATAATAATACAATAACAAAGATAATATTAAAGATATCATAAGGTAGGATTAAATTTTGATTCATCACATATATAGCAAAAACAATTGATGCTACTCCACGAAAACCTGCCCACGCAATAACTTTATTTTGGTTAAGACTAAATTTGAAAGGTAGTGATAAGATTAATACGGTTAAAGGACGAGCAATAAAGGTTAAAAATAACATAATACCTAAAGCAATCATAAAGACATTAGGTAGATGAGAAGGAGTAACTAATAAACCTAATAAGAAGAAAATAATCATTTGAGATATTCCAGTTAAAGTATCAAAGAAATGAACTTTAGCTTTTTTATCTTTTAAACGATTATTTCCAACAACTATTCCACATAGATAAGCACTTAGATAACCATTTCCCTTTAATAATGTAGGTATTGCATAAGATAATAAAACAATTGCTACTAAGATAATAGTTTCTCCTTGTTCTAGGGAAGAATTAAGGTTGTTGATTAAATACTTCGCAATAATTCCTAAAATAATTCCACAAATAATTCCAATTAAGATTTGACTTAATAATAATGAGATAATTGATACTTGATTACCACTTAACACGGCACAAATAACAACTGTTAATAAATAAGAAATAGGATCATTTGATCCAGATTCCATTTCTAGTAATGAGTCACAATTATTTTTTAAAGATAGTTTTTGACTTTTCAAAACACTAAAAACACTAGCAGCATCTGTTGAAGCAATGACACAAGCTAATAATAAAGCATATAAAAAGTCAATTTTTAAAAAGAAAGTTATAAATAAAGCTAAGATAAAAGATGTGCAAACAACTCCTAAACTAGCAAAGATACTAGCTGGTAAAATAATCTTTTTAGCTTGTTTAAGATTTATCCCAAAACCTCCATAAAAGATAATAAAGATTAAAGCAATACTACATATTGTTTCAGAAATATTATAGTTATTAAAACTTATTTTAAAAAGTCCATTTTCACCAAATAACATTCCTAAAGCTAAAAAGATAATTAGTGAGGGAATAGGAAGTTTTTGACTATAGCGATGTAAGATTACACACATTAATAATACAATTCCAATTAATAATAAAATACTAACCACATATATACCTCCTTATACTTCTATTTTACTATATCTTAATAATAAAAAGAATATGCAACATTATTTAGTTGCATATTCATAAGCAAATTGACATAAATTATCTAAATCACTATTAGTTGGTTTATAATTGATTGATAAAACATCTTCACTGATTAAATTGAAATTAGCTTTAAGTAAGCGTTCATTAATAGTTTTAGTTACTACATTAGCCCAACCATAAGCCCCAAAAGCAATAGCATCTTTATTTAAACGACATGATGCTAGTTTTTCTAATAAAGCTGCAATATTTGGAGCCATATGATTATTGTAGTTACCACTTCCAACCATTACTACTTTCGCATCTAAGATTTCTTTCATAATAATAGCCGGAGAAGTTTTACTTACTTCATATACTTTAACTTCCATATCACCTAAAGCTAAACCTTGAGCTAAAGCTAAAGCCATTTCTTTAGTATGTTGCCATACACTTTCATAAACAATAACAGCTTTATTTTTAGCTTTATTACTAGCAAAATCTTGATAAGCACTTAATATTTCACTAATGTATTGATGCCAAATAATTCCATGGGCAGGAGCAATATATTCAATTGGTAGATTCATAGCTAAGATTTGTTTTAATTTATTACTAACTTGTAAACCATAAGGCATTACGATATTAGCATAATAATCTTTAGCTTGATTTAATAAATAACTTAAATCATGATTTGAATCTAATAGTTGATAAGAAACCACATGTTGTCCAAAAGCATCATTAGCGAAAACAAATTTTTCTTGTGGTAAATAAGTCAATAAGTTATCAGGCCAGTGAATCATGGCCATTTCCACAAAGACAAAATCATATTTACCAGTATTAATTACATCATTAGTTTTAACTTTAGTAAATGTATATTCTTGAAAATATTGTTTAAGCATTAAATTAACTCCACTATTAGAAGCATATAATTTTGCCTTAGGATATTTCTGCATAAATTTAAGAAATCCTCCTGAATGGTCTGGTTCACTATGTTGAACAATTAAATTATCGATGGGACGATCATTAATTACTGATTGAATACGTTGTAACATTTCATCAAAAAATTCATCTTCAACTGTATCAATTAAAGTGATTTGTTCATCAATAACTAGATAAGCATTATAACTACATCCTTCTTCAATGGGAAATAGTGATCCATGGAAATGACGACAATTGAAATCTTGTGCACCAACCCAATAAATATTTTCTTTGATTTTAATAGCTTGAAACATAACATAAAACCTCCTAAACTCATTAACTAAATTATATAGGTTTAATTTTAAATAAGAAAGCAAGATGCCCAACTTTTTGCATATACTTTAATGGTGATATTATGAAGAAACTTATAATGATTATCCTTTTATTAAGTTTAACTTTAGTACATGGTTATATGCAAAAACAATATCATAATTTAAGTGGGATTGTCATTGTCCTAGATGCAGGACATGGTGGAAGAGATGGGGGAGCTAATTTTAATGGTGTAAATGAAGCTCAAATTAATTTAAATATTGTTTTAAAGTTAAAACAATATTTAGTTAATAGTGGGGCTAAAGTATTATTGACGCGTAGTAAAGATAATGATTTAGCTAATAAAGATGTTACTAATCATAAACAAAGTGATTTAAATAATCGTTTAAAGATAATGAATGAAACTCAAGTAGATTTAGTTATTAGCATTCATCAAAATGCTTTAAACCAAAGTAATGTTTGTGGTTCGCAAGTATTTTATAAAAATGATGAAAAGTTAGCTAATTGTTTTGATGAATGCTTAAAAGAAGTAACTAAGTCAAAGTTTAAAATTAAAGAGGGAGATTATTATTTACTTAATAATTGTTTGAAACCAATGGTTTTAGTGGAATGTGGCTTTATTAGTAATTCTTTAGAAGCTAAAAGATTAGCTGATAATGCTTATCAAGAGCAATTAGCTAAGCAAATGGAAAAAGCTATACGAAAATACTATGATTATTTGCTTTAGGATTAATTTTTTCTTTACGAACATTTAAGAGATAAGTATAATAATAATATTAGGCAGGTGTTTTTATGAAAGAAAAAATTGGATTAATATGTGAAGGTGGAGGAACTAAAGTAGCTTATAGTTGTGGTGTTCTTAAGGCCTTTTTAGATAACGATATTCATTTTCCTTATTGTGTAGGAATTAGTGCTGGGGCTGAAGTTTTAGTACCTTATGTATCACGTCAAGGTGATCGTTTAGAATATACAGCTACTCAATCAGCAGGACAAGATGGAGCAATTGGAATTAAACCATTAATTAAAGAAAAAGGGTTATTTGGGATTGATTTCATTTGTGATTTATTAGAAGAAAAGTATCCTTTAGATTGTGAAACTTTCTATAATTGTGATACTGAATTAGAAATGGGTGTTTATAATATCGATAAAGATCAAGTCGAATATTATGGTAAAGAATATTATGAAGCTAAAGAAGCAACGTTAGTTAAAGCTAGTTGTGCTTTAGCAATGATTAATCGTCCTTTAAAATGGCGTGGATATCGCTATATGGATGCTGGTATTTTAGATATGATTTCCATCCAACAAAGTATTAATTATGGTAATGAAAAACATATTGTTATTTCATGTAAAGAAGAAGGTTATGTACGTAAACCAGCTCCTAATTGGCAATTAGTAGCTGCTAGTATTATGCATCGTAAAGAACCTAAAGTTAAAGAATATTTACGTGATCGTCATCTAAATTATGCTAAACAATGGGATTTAGTTGAGAAATTACAACAAGAAGGGAAAGCTTTAGTCTTACGTCCTAGTCAAGATTATGGTATTAGTCGTTATACCCATGATAGTGAATCATTAACTAAATGGTATCAATTAGGATATGATGATACTATGAGACGAATTGATGAAATTAAAGCTTTTATCAATGAATAATTATGCAATGGCATGAAGTAAAGATTAGTAAAAAAGATGTCTTACAATATCTAGGAAGTAAGATATCAGATGAAGTTATCGATAAACAAATTGAAGCGATGACTAAATTAGTTAAACAAGATGCGAAATATAGTATTTGTTATAAAGTTGTTGATAAGAAAGAAGAATATCTACAAAATAAAATCTTATTAGGTAAAGATATTAATAACTTATTAGCTACTTGTGATGAAGTTATTTTAATGGCTGCTAGTTTAGGTATGCAAGTGGATAAACGTTTAAAACAATTACAAAAACAAGATATTAGTTTATATTATGTTTATCATGCTTGTGCTAATGCTTTGATTGAAGCTTTATGTGATGATTTTCATGATACTTTAATTCAAGAATATGCTTTAAAAAATCGTTATGTAGGTGATCGTTTTTCTTGTGGTTATGGTGATTTACCAATTCATATTCAAAATGATTTAATTAATTATCTACAAGCAACTAAACAAATAGGAATTTATGTTAGTGAAGAACATTTAATGATACCTAGTAAAAGTGTTAGTGCAATTATAGGTATTTCTAATCAATTACAAGCGATGAAAATTAGAGGTTGTAATCACTGTATGATGAAAGATAAATGTATGTTGAAAGCAGGAGGAAAACGTTGTGGATCATAAAGTTATTTTATTAGATGGGGCGATGGGTACTCAATTACAAAGTTATGGTTTAAAACCTGGGGAAATTCCAGAGGTTTTTGGGATGTTACATCCTGAAGTAGTAGAAAAAATTCATCAAGCTTATATTGATGCAGGAAGTGATATTATCTATGCTAATACTTTTGGGGCTAATCGTAAAAAACTAAAAGATAGTGGATATAGTGTTACGCAAGTTGTGCAAGCTAATTTACGTAGTGCTTTAAAAGTAGCTAATGGTAAAGCTCGTGTTGCTTTAGATGTTGGACCAATTGGGGAATTATTAGAACCTAATGGTTATTTAAAAGTTGATGAAGCTTATGAAATATATCGTGAAATGATTGTGGCAGCTAAAGAAGTAGGAATTGACTTAGTTGTTTTTGAAACAATGAGTGATTTAATGGAAATTAAGACAGCTATTTTAGCTGCTAAAGAAAATAGTGATATGGATATTTTTGTTACCATGTCTTTTGAAGCAGATATGCGTAGTTTTACCGGATGTTGTGTGGAAAGTTTTGCTTTTACCTGTGATCGTTTAGGCGTTGATGCCTTAGGGGTTAACTGTTCTTTAGGACCAGATGAATTATTACCAATAGTTGAAAGAATGGCTAAGGTTACTAATTTACCATTAATTGTGAAAGCTAATGCTGGTTTACCTGATCCAATTACTAATACATATAGTTTAAATGCTGATTCATTTGCTGCTAGTATGACTAAATTTAATCATTCTAAGGTTAAATATGTTGGTGGATGTTGTGGTAGTGAACCAAGTTTTATTCAAGCTTTAAAAGCTTTAAAGCTTGAATATGTGGAAAATAATTGTGAAGTAAAAAGTTATGTATGTACTCCAACAACATTTGTTTGTTTAGATGATATTAATGTGATTGGGGAACGAATTAATCCAACTGGTAATAAAGTAATGAAACAAGCTTTATTAGAACATGATATTGATAAGATTATTCAAATTGCTTTAGAACAAGTTGAAGCTGGAGCTAAAATCTTAGATGTTAATGTGGGATTAGCTGGAATTGATGAAAAAGCCATGATGGTTGAAGTAGTTAAACAGTTACAAGGAGTAGTAGATGTACCATTACAAATTGATTCAACTAATCCGGAAGTAATTGAAGCAGCTTTACGTATTTATCATGGTATTCCTAATGTTAATTCAATTAATGGGGAACATGAAATAATGGATAATATCTTACCACATATTGCTAAATATGGAGCTAATGTGATTGCTTTAGCTTTAGATGAAAATGGAATTAGTGATGATCCATATCAAAGATATTTATGTGCTAAAGATATTTTAGAATATGCCAATAAATATGGTATTAGTAAAGAACGTATTTTTGTTGATTGTTTAGTATTAACTGTTTCAGCTCAAGCTCAAGGGGCTAAACAAACTATTGATGCTTTAAAGTTAGTTAAAGAAAACCTAGGGGTTAAAACATGTTTAGGGGTAAGTAATATTTCTTTTGGTTTACCAAGACGTTTATTAATTAATCAAGCATTCTTAACTTTAGCTTTACAAGCTGGTTTAGATATGCCAATTATTAATCCTAATCAAGAAGTAATGATGCAAGCTGTCGATAGTTTTAGAGTCTTAAATATGTTAGATGAAAGTGCTAATGATTATCTTGAAAAGTATGCTAATACGCAAGTAAGTAATGTTACATCAACAACTACTTTAACCTTACAACAAGCAGTTATTAAAGGATTAAAAGAAGAAACTAGAAGTTTATGTGCTAAATTATTAGTTGATCATGAACCATTAGAAATTGTGAATGAATATTTAATCCCAGCTCTTGATGAAGTTGGTGATTTATTTGAAGCTAAAAAGTTATACTTACCACAATTAATTAATGCTGCTAATGCATCACAACAAGGTTTTGATGAAATTAAGAAACATATGCAAAATAGTGGTCAAGATAGTATCAGTAAAGGTAAAATCTTATTAGCTACCGTTGAAGGTGATGTTCATGATATTGGAAAAAATATTGTGAAGATTGTCTTAGAAAATTATGGTTTTGAAATCTATGACTTAGGTAAAGATGTACCTAGTGAAAAGATTGTGGAAGTAGCTATTAAAGAAAATATATATTTAATTGGTTTAAGTGCTTTGATGACAACAACCTTAAAATCAATGGAAAAAACCGTAAAAGCACTACATGATGCTAATCATCCATGTAAAATTATGGTTGGAGGAGCAGTTGTTAGTGAAGAATATGCGCAAAGTATTAAAGCTGATTATTATGCTAAAGATGCTAAACATTCAGCAGATATAGCTAAGGAGGTCTTTAATGTCTAGATTTATATTTGATGGAGCTTTCGCAACTTATTATGAAACTTTATATAATGAGTCATGCGCTAATGCTTACCAATATCCCCAACGAATTATTAAAATACATCAAGAATATTTACAAGCTGGATGTAATGCGATTAAAACACATACGTTTGGTTTAAATGAAAGTGTGGAAAGCTTTAAAGAAATTAAACATAAAATTAAAATTGCTTGTGATTGTGCTAAAGAAGCAATTAATGGTTATGAAGCTAAAATTTATGCTGATTTAGGACCATTAGTTGCTACTAGAGAAGAAAAAGTTTATGAACAATATCAAAAATTAGTAGATGTCTTTATTGAAGAGGGAATAACTAATTTCTTATTTGAAACGTTAGCTAGTGATGAAGGTATTTATGATATTTGTCATTATTTAAAAGCTAAAGTAAGTAATGCACATATTATCGTATCTTATGCCCTAAGTGGGGATGGTTATACGAAATTAGGTAAACCATTAACTAAGTTAATTGAAGGATATCGTAAATGTGAAGCAATTGATGTTATTGGTTTAAATTGTATTTGTGGTCCAACTCATATGTCATCATTAGCTAGATTCTTTGATTTTAATCAAGATGTTGTAGCTATGATGCCTAATGCTGGATATCCTAGTATTCAAGAACGTAGTGTTAAATATCAAGATAATGCCCAATATTATGCAACTATTATGCAAGAAATAGCTAATAAAGGTGTTAGTATTTTAGGAGGTTGTTGTGGTACAACCCCTTATTATATGGAATTAGTTAAAGAAATGTGTGAACATTTAACTTATGCTGATATTAGTGATGAAGAAGCTATGGATAAAATTACTTCTAATCATCAAAATCATTTATTAAATAAATTAAAACAAGGTAAAAAGATTGTAGCAGTTGAATTTGATCCACCTAACAACTGTGATATTTCGAAGTTTATGGCTAATGCTGCTTATTTAAAAGAGCATGGAGTTGATGCAATTACGATTGCTGATTGTCCAATTGCTCGAGTAAGAGTTGATAGTAGTATTTTAGCTTGTAAATTAAAAAGAGAATTACAAATGGATATGATTCCCCATATGACTTGTCGTGATCGTAATATTAATGCAACTAAAGCTTTATTATATGGTTTAGCAATTGAACAAGTTGATAATATCTTAGTTGTAACAGGAGATCCAATTGCTAGTGAAGATAAAGATGTTGTTAAGGCGGTATTTAACTTTAATAGTCAAACTTTAGCTGGATATATTAAAGAATTAAATGATACTTTATTCCCACAACCATTTATGATTTTCGCAGCTTTAAACTTAAATGCAGTTAACTTTAAAGCTGAATTAGAAAAAGCTAAACGTAAAGTTAAACAAGGGGTTGTAGCTTTCTTAACACAACCAATTCATACCCAACAAGCTATTGATAATTTACGCTTAGCTAAACAAGAATTAGATGCTTATATCTTAGCGGGAATTATGCCAATTGTTTCATATCGTAATGCTTTATTTATGCATAATGAAATTAATGGAATGATGGTTGATCAACGTTTTATTGATTTATATGAAGGAAAAAGTAAAGAAGAAGGTAATGAATTAGCAATTATGACAAGTTGTCGTATTGTTGATGAAATTAAAGATGATTGTGATGGTTTCTATTTAATTACGCCATTTAACCGCGTAACGATTATTAAAGCTATTATGGATCATATTCACACATTATAATTAAGGAGAATTAAAATGCTATTTGTATGTTATCCTAAATGTTCAACTTGTATTAAAGCACGTAAGTGGTTGCTTCAACAAAACCAAGCTTTTGAAGAACGTCATATTGTGGAAAATAATCCAACTTATGAAGAATTAAAAGAATGGTATATTAAAAGTGGTTTACCATTAAAGAAATTCTTCAATACAAGTGGTAATTTGTATAAAGAATTAAAATTAAAAGATAAATTAATTGAAATGGATGAAGAAGACCAATTACATTTATTAGCTACTAATGGAATGTTAGTAAAAAGACCAATTGTAGTTGATAATGATCTTATTTTAGTTGGCTTTAAAGAAGATGAATGGCAAAGTAAACTAAGCTAAATGATAACCGTAACGAATTTTACTCGTTACGGTTTTTATTATGTTATGTTATTTCAATTAAATAGGGGGTATGTTATAATGAAATCAATCGAAAGAAGTGATTTTATGAAAAAAGAAATAGTAAAAGTAGCTAGTTTAGCTGGAATTGTTGGCTTTTGTTATTATCAAAATAAAAAGATTAAAGTAGATAAATTTAAATATTGTAATAAACAAATACCTAAAGGATTTAATGGTAAAAAGATTATGCTTTTAAGTGATTTACATAATTGTAACTTTGGTTTTAATCAAAGTTACTTATTAAAAAAGATTAAAGCATATCAACCTGATTATTTATTTATTAGCGGGGATTTGATTAATTATAATAGTAGTTTTGCGCAGTTAAAGCCTGTCTTTGATTTAATTGAAGCTTTAAATGATTTAGAAATTTATTTTGTTTTAGGTAATCATGAATTAAATAATCCTCAACATGAATTATTAATCCATTATTTAACTAGTAAGAAGGTAAAAGTCTTAGCTAATGAAGTTTGTGAATTAAAAAGGGGTCATGACGTTATTAAAATAGCAGGGATTAAAGATTATATTTATTATCATCATGATAAACAAGCTTATGATTTGATGGTTAAACAATTAGCTAAAACTTGTGGTAATGATTTTTCAATCTTATTAGCTCATCGTCCAGAATTTTTCTCAATGTATGCACAAGCTAATTTTAATTTAGTATTTAGTGGACATGCTCATGGGGGAGCTATGCAATACCGGAAAAAACATGGTATCTTTGCCCCTAATCAAGGTTTTTTTCCTAAATATTGTGATGGATTATATAAGTTAGATTCAAGTGTAATGTTTGTAAGTCGTGGTTTAGGTAATTGTTCTTGTCCACAACGAATTAATGCTTATCCACATTTGATTGGAGTGAGTTTATATAGTGAATAAATTAGATGTATTTATTGATTTAGAATTTGATCGTACTTATGATTATTTAGGTTTTCATCAAAGTATTATTAGTATTGGTGCTTGTGTAAAAGTTAATGGTAAATTAGAAACCTTTTATTCTTTAGTTAGACCATTAAATTTTAAAAAGTTAACTAAACAAGTAGCTAAAATGACTAAATTAGATAGTAGTATGATTAAACAAGCGGCTAATTTTCCACTTGTACATCAAGAATTTATGACTTGGTTAGCAAGTTTTAGGAAACCATATCGCTTTCTTAGTTTTGGTCCTGATGATGGACGTACCTTA
Organism: uncultured Erysipelotrichaceae bacterium; assembly: GCA_964593515.1. Lineage (GTDB taxonomy): Bacteria > Bacillota_I > Bacilli_A > Erysipelotrichales > Erysipelotrichaceae > JAXJYR01. The sequence goes on along the minus strand of CAZQJH010000005.1, from coordinate 12,222 downwards.
TGTCAAGCTTGTAATCGTTATAAGTTAGATGATGCTTGTTATCAAGGGGTAGTTGATGCGCAAAAAGAAATTACAACTTATATCTGTGATTTGATGCAAGAAAAATATGAAGCATTATCCTTAGAAAATATAAAAAAAGCTTTTTTTATTGAAGAAAAAACAAGTCATCATGCTTTAAATGATGCGAAAGATTTAATGATTATTTATAACTTATATCAAGCAAAGCATGAACTTAATATGGACTTTCTAAAAGATTATTATGAAAAGAAAGCTCAAAAGATGATCTTAGTTAAAGCTAGAGTAGCTAAACAACAAAAAGAGCGTCGAATTCAACGTTTTATGCCTTATCTTAATGAAGAATATGAAATTGTCTTAGATGAAGCTAATTTAGAATTATTTAAGTTATTAATATCAAATGAAAAGTTAATTGAATATAATGATGAAGGTTTAATGATTGATGAACAATTAGTTAACTATACTGAATTACAAGTTATGCTTAAATTAGTAGTAGATGATGAAGTAATGGTTGATTTAAGTCTTAATAATCAAATTAAAGAATTAAGTTATTATTTTAAAGTACAAAAGCGAAATCAACGTTTAATTGAAAGTTTAATTGTTGATGAAGAATCGTTATGAAAACTTTATGAAAATGCTTAAAAGTACTTGTATTATTACTAATATATGGTAAAATATTCGAGAAGAAAAAAAGAAGGTCCTTTAATGTAATCCAGAGAGGTTATGAAGGCGAATTTAATATTGAACCTTAAGGCCCTTTTGTATACTCAAATGGGTCTTTATTTTATAAATTAGGAGGATAAATATATGAACAAGAATAGTTTGTTAAGTATGAAAGATTTAACTGAAAAAGATATTTTTGATATTATCTTTGACGCGCAAGCTTTTTCTAGTTCTCAATCAGATTGGCAATTACCTCGTAGGACGTTAGTTGCTAATCTTTTTTTTGAGCCAAGTACTAGAACGCACTTCTCTTTCTGTAGTGCGCAACATCAATTAGGGGCAAAGGTGGAAAACTTTAGTGCTCAAGGAAGTAGTGTTGAAAAGGGAGAATCTTTATATGATACAGTTAAAACCTTTGAAGCAATTGGTTATGATGCACTAGTTATTCGTCATAAAGAAGATGAATATTTTAAACAATTAGAAAATATTAATATTCCTATCTTAAATGCTGGAGATGGTTGTGGTAATCATCCAACCCAATGTTTATTAGATTTATTAACTATCTATCAAGAATTTGAAACCTTTAAAGGTATTAAAGTAGCAATTATTGGTGATATTGCTCATTCAAGAGTAGCTCATTCAATGAAAGATGCGATGGCTACCTTAGGAGGAGAAGTTTGTTTTTCTGGACCTAAAGAGTGGATGGATGAAGGAGAACCATATCAAGAAATTGATGAGATTGTGAAATGGGCGGATGTGGTAATGATGTTAAGAATCCAACATGAACGTCATGAAAGTACCATGAAGATGAGTAAAGAAGATTACTTAAAACAATATGGATTAACTAAAGAAAGAGCTGCAATGATGCAAGCACATGCGATTATTATGCATCCAGCACCAGTTAATCGTGGCGTGGAAATTGATAGTGATTTAGTAGAAGCAAGTAATTCACGTATCTTTAAACAAATGAGTAATGGTGTATTAATTCGTAAAGCTTGTATTCGAAGAGCTTTAGGATATCAACCATTTAAAAGAGGTAGATAAAATATGAAAAAGATTATAAATGCTCGAGTTTTAATCGATGATCAATTACAAAATGTTGAAGTATTAATTGATCAAGGTAAATTTATTGCAATTGAAAGTAAAATTGATGTTGATTGTGAAGTAATTGATGCACATAATGCGATGTTATTACCAGGATTAATTGATGTTCATGTTCATTTAAGAGAACCAGGATATGAACATAAAGAAACAATTGAAAGTGGAACCATGGCTGCAGCTCATGGAGGATTCACAACAGTATTTGTAATGCCTAATGTTATTCCATCACCAGATAATGCCTTAGTGATGAAAGATTATCTAGCTAAAATTAAAAGTGATGCGAAAGTTAATGTTATTCCTTATGCAACAATTACTAAACAAGAAAAAGGAGAAGCTTTAAGTGATATGGAAGATATCGTAGCTTTAGGACTTAAATATTTCTCAGATGATGGAGTAGGGGTTGCAAGTGAAGCAATGATGAAACAAGCAATGCTTAAAGCTAAAGCATTAGATGCTATGATTGTTGCTCATACTGAAGATATGAATTATCGAAAACCACAAGCTTGTATGCATGAAGGAATTAGAAATAAAGAATTAGGTTTAATTGGAATTCCTAGTGAATGTGAAAGTGAACAATTCTTACGTGATTTAAAATTAGCGCAAGAAACTAAAGTTAAATATCATGTATGTCATATGTCAGCTAAAGAAAGTGTTGAATATTTAAGACAATATAAAGCTTTAGGGGTTGATTGTAGTGGGGAAGTTAGTGCACATCACTTATTATTAAATGAAATGGATGTGAATGGTACTAATGAAAAGATGAATCCACCATTACGTAGTAAAGAAGATCAAGAAGCTTTAATTCAAGGATTATTAGATGGAACCATTGATTGTATTGCGAATGATCATGCTCCCCACAGTGAAAGTGAAAAAGCTAAACCAATGAGTGAAGCACCATTTGGAATTGTAGCTTTAGAAACAGCATTTCCACTGTTATATACTAAATTTGTATATGAAGATAAGCGTTTTACTTTAGCCCAATTAGTTAATTGGATGTCATATGCAAGTGCTAAACGTTTCAACTTAATTAATAAAGGTAAGATTATGGTTGGTTATGATGCTGATTGTTTCTTATATGATGATAGTTATGAAAGTAAAATTGATATTAATTCATTCTTATCTAAAGGTAAAAATACCCCATTTAATGGATATTCAACTCAAGGAGAAGTGGTATTAACTTTAGTAAATGGTGAAGAAGTATATCGTAAGTAGGAGGTTAATATGCAAAGTGAAGTTGGAGTAATTGTAAGTAATGTTAATGTTGCTAGCGATACATATCGTATGCTGATTAAAGCGAAGATGGCTAGTGAAATGAAACCTGGACAATTCGTAAATGTTAAATGTGATGGTTTCTTATTAAAAAGACCAATTAGTATTAGTAGTATTGAAAATGGAATGTTTGCGATTGTTTATAAAGTAGTCGGAAATGGAACTAAAGAATTAGCTACTAAAAAAGGTGGAGATGAAATTGAAATCTTTGGACCACTTGGTTCTTCCTATCCAATTCATGAAGAATTAGATGAAGTCTTATTGATTGGTGGAGGAGTTGGCGTACCACCATTATTTGAATTAGCTAAACAATATCGTAATTTAAATAAAAAAGTTTATGTTGTATTAGGATTTAATGATGTGAAGAGTAAGTTTTATGAAGCTTCATTTTTAGCCTTAGGTTGTGAAGTATATGTAGCTACTATGGATGGAAGTTATGGTACTAAAGGAACAGTAATTGATGCTATTAATGAAAATAATATTACTTGTGACTTTACATATAGTTGTGGACCAGTTCCAATGTTAAGAGCAGTTGAAGCTAAATATAGTAAAGGTTATATGTCATTTGAATCACGTATGGCTTGTGGAATTGGTGCTTGTATGGCTTGTGTAGCTAAAGATAAGAAAGAAGAAAATATGTACCATCGAATTTGTAAAGAAGGTCCAGTATTTGAAATTGGAAAGGTGGAATATTAAGATGGATTTAAGTGTAAAATTACCGGGATTAAATTTAAAAAATCCCATTATTCCAGCTAGTGGATGTTTTGGCTTTGGTCGTGAATATGCCCAATTATATGATTTATCAAAACTTGGAGGAATTGCGATTAAATCAGCTACCTTAAATGCTCGTTTTGGAAATCCAACCCCACGTGTAGCTGAAACTGAAGGGGGAATGCTTAATGCGATTGGATTACAAAATCCAGGAGTTGATAAAATTATCGCTAAAGAATTACCTTGGTTAGCGCAATTTGATACTGAAATTATTGCGAATGTGGCTGGTTCAACTGAAGAAGAATATGTTGAAGTAGTAAAAAAATTAAATGATAATGAGGTTGTTAAGGCATATGAATTAAATATCTCTTGTCCTAATGTAAAGCATGGAGGAATGGGATTAGGTACTTCACCAGAAATGGCGGCTAAAGTCACTAGAATGGTAAAAGAAGTTGCAACTAAACCAGTTTATGTTAAATTATCACCAAATGTTACTGATATTGTAGCTATTGCTAAAGCAGTTGAAGAAGCTGGAGCTGATGGTTTAGTTATGATTAATACGATGTTAGGAATGCGTTTAGATTTACGTAGTGCTAAACCAATTATTGCTAATGGTACTGGTGGATTAAGTGGACCAGCAATTAAACCAGTAGCAATTAGAATGGTATATCAAGTAGCCCAAGCGGTAAATATTCCAATTATTGGGGTTGGTGGTATTCAAAATGCAGAAGATGTGTTAGAATTTTTATATGCAGGAGCTAGTGCTGTTGAAGTGGGAATGTATAACTTCGTTGATCCATACTGCTGTGTAAAAATTATCGAAGAATTACCACAAGTATTAGCTAAATATGGATTAAATAGTGTAGAAGAAGCAATCGGAAGGAGTTTTAAATAATGAGTAGAACAATTGTAGCTTTAGACTTTTCTAAAAAAGAAGATGTATTAGGATTCTTAGATTTATATCAAGAACCAATTTATGTAAAAGTAGGAATGGAATTAACTTACGCTTTTGGTTTTGAAATGATTCGTGAAATTAAATCACGTGGACACAAAATCTTCTTAGATTTAAAATTACATGATATTCCAAATACAGTAAAAAAAGCGATGGCTAATTTAGCTGCTTTAGATGTAGATATCGTAAACTTACATGCAGCTGGAGGTAAAGCAATGATGGCAGCTGCTATGGAAGGATTAGCAATGGGAGCTAAAGATGGAAAACGTCCTTTATGTATTGCGGTAACTCAATTAACTTCAACTTCAAAAGAAGCAATGAATGAAGAATTATTAATTCCAGGTGAAGTACAAGATTGTGTAATTGCTTATGCTAAAAATGCTAAAGAAGCTGGTTTAGATGGAGTTGTTTGTTCAGTTCATGAAGCTAAAGCAATTCATGAAGCATGTGGAGATGACTTCTTAACTGTAACGCCAGGAATTCGTTTAGCTAGCGATTCTAAAGATGATCAAAAACGTGTAGCTACTCCAAGCTATGCTAAAGAACAAGGTTGTGACTACATTGTTGTAGGAAGAAGTATTACACAAAGTAGTGACCCTAAACAAACATATATGGAAATTGAAAAAATGATGGAGGATTAAGAAAATGAGTATCGAAAAAACTATTGCTAAAAATTTATTAGACATTAAAGCTGTATCTTTAAGTCCAAATGCACCATTTACATGGGCTAGTGGAATTAAATCACCTATTTACTGTGATAATCGTTTAGTATTATCATTCCCTGAAAAAAGAAATGCGGTTGTCGAAGGATTTGCTTCTTTAATTAAAGAACAATATCCACAAACTGAAGCAGTAATTGGAACAGCTACAGCTGGTATTCCTTGGGGAGCAATGGTTGCTGATCGTAGTTCATTACCATTTGGATATGTACGTTCATCAAACAAAACGCATGGTAAAGGAAACAAAATTGAAGGAAAAATTGAACCAGGTACTAAAGTAGTAGTTGTTGAAGATTTAATTTCAACAGGTGGTTCAGTTAAAGATGTTATCTTAACTTTAAGAGAAGCTGGAGCTGAAGTATTAGGAGTAGTTGCAATCTTTACTTACTTATTACCAGCAAGTAATGAATTATTCAATGAAATTGAATGTGAATTTAAAACATTATCAAACTACGATGTATTAATTGATGTTGCATTAGAAAACAATTACATCGAAGCTAACGACTTAGATAAATTACGTAAATGGAAACAAGATCCAAAAGATGAATCTTGGATGAATCAATAATACTAATTAATCTAAATGACAATATAAGGAGGTCAATATGAAAAAGCGATTATTAATTTTAGAAGATGGAAGTGTATTTGAAGGAGTTGCTTTTGGTGGTGATAACTATCGAATGGGAGAATTGATTTTCCAAACGGGAATGTGTGGATATCAAGAAATCTTATCAGATTTATCTTACTATGGGCAAATTGTAATGATGACTTATCCAGCAATGGGTAACTGTGGAATTAATCGCGATGATTTTGAAAGTATTTCACCAGAAGTATTTGGATTTGTAGTTAAAGAATATTGTGAATATCCAAGTAATTTTAGAAGTGAAACATCTTTAGATGAATACATGAAATTAAAAAACATTCCAGGTATCGCTGATATCGACACTCGAGAAATTACGCGTAAAATTAGAGATAATGGAGTAATGAAAGCTATTCTAGCTGATGAAGATGCTAATGTGGATGAAGTAGTAGCTATGCTTAAAGCAAATCCATTACCAAGTGATGGAGTAGCTAAAGTATCAACTCAAAAACCATTCCCAATTCCATCTCGTGGAGCTAAAGTAGTTATGGTAGATTTAGGTACTAAATTCGCAACAATTCGTGAATTTAATATGCGTGGATGTGACTTAGTAGTTGTACCATATAACACAAGTGCTCAAGATATCTTATCATTACATCCAGATGGAGTAGTATTAAGTGGTGGTCCAGGTGCTGCAAGTGAAATTAGTGAAACAATTGAAGCTTGTAAACAATTATTAGGAATTGTACCAATCTTAGCTATTGGCTTAGGACATCAAGTAGTAGCTTTAGCATGTGGTGCTAAAGTAGCTAAAATGAAAGTTGGACACCATGGAAATAGTGTTCCAGTAAGAAACTTAGTTAAAAATAAAATTGAATTTACGGCACAAAACTATGGTTATGAAATTGTACGTGATTCATTAGCAAATACAGGATTAGTTGTAACTTATGAATCATTAAATGATAAAACAATTGATGGATGTAACCATGAAAAATATCCACTAATTTCCTTATCATTTGAACCAGAAGCTTCACCAGGAGCTGATGATTGTAAATACATCTTTGATGACTTTATGGAAATGATAAGTAAAAAGGAGAACTAATATGCCAAGAAGAGAAGATATTAAAAAAATTATGGTGATTGGATCTGGTCCAATCGTAATTGGTCAAGCAGCTGAATTTGACTATGCAGGTACTCAAGCCTGTGCTTCATTAAGAGAAGAAGGATATGAAGTTATTCTGATTAACTCAAACCCAGCTACGATTATGACTGATAGTGTAGTTGCTGATCGTGTATATATTGAACCATTAACTTTAGAATTTGCTTCACGTATTATTTATAAAGAACGTCCAGATGCTATCTTAGGTAGTTTAGGAGGACAAACAGGATTAAACTTAGTAGTAGAATTAGCTGAAAGTGGAATCTTAGAAGAATATAATGTTGAAGTATTAGGAACAGCGCTAGAAGCTATTGAACAAGCTGAAGACCGTGATAAATTCCGTGAATTAATGTATGAAATTAATGAACCAGTACCGGAAAGTGTTATTGTGCATACGGTTGAAGAAGCAATTGATTTTGCTAAAGAAAATGGATATCCGGTAGTTGTTAGACCAGCCTTTACTTTAGGAGGAACTGGTGGTGGATTTGCCCACAGTGAAGAAGAATTAATTACGATTTGTACAAATGGATTAAAGATTTCACCAGTTCATCAATGTTTAATTGAACAAAGTATTGCAGGATTTAAAGAAATTGAATATGAAGTAATGCGTGATAATGCTGATAATGCGATTGTAGTATGTAATATGGAAAATGTTGACCCAGTAGGGGTACATACTGGAGATAGTATTGTTGTGGCACCAACACAAACCTTAACTGATCGTGAATGTGGAATTATGCGTGCGGCAGCCTTAAAAATCATTCGTGCTTTAAAAATCTGTGGAGGATGTAACGTTCAATTAGCGCTAGATCCAAATAGCTTCAAATATTATGTAATCGAAGTTAATCCACGTGTATCTAGATCAAGTGCTTTAGCAAGTAAAGCAACTGGATATCCAATTGCTAAATTAGCAGCTAAAGTAGCAGTTGGATTAACTTTAGATGAAATTATTAACCCGGTAACACAAACAAGTTATGCTTGTGTAGAACCATGTATTGACTATGTGGTAGCTAAATTCCCACGCTTTGCTTTCGATAAATTCCCATTAGGAGATCGTAGCTTAGGAACTCAAATGAAAGCAACTGGAGAAGTAATGTCAATTGGACGTACTTTTGATGAAGCTATTTTAAAATCAATTCGTTCATTAGAAATGAAAACTGATCATTTAGAACAAAAAGATGTTGAAGCATTAAGCTTAGAAGAATTATGGGCTAAATTAGAACGTTGTGATGATGAACGTATTTATGTAATCACTGCTTTATTAAGAAGAGGAGCAAGTGTTGAACAATTAGCTAAAATTACCAAAATGGATTTATACTTCTTAAACCGTTTTAAAGCAATTGTTGATTATGAAAAAGTAATTCGTGAAAACCGTAAAGACTTAGAAGTATTAAAACAAGCTAAGAAAAAAGGATTTGCCGATAGTTATATTGCTAGAGTATGGGGAATGAAAGAAGAAGAAATTTACGATTTACGTAAAGCTAATGATATTATTCCAGTATATAAAAATGTTGATACTTGTGCGGGAGAATTTGTTTCTAATACACCATACTTATATTCAACATATGAACATGAAAACGAAAGTGTTTCATCAGATAATAAGAAAATTATCGTATTAGGTTCTGGACCAATTCGTATTGGTCAAGGGGTTGAGTTTGACTATGCAACTGTTCACTGTGTTAAAACATTACGTGAAATGGGATATGAAGCAATTGTAATTAATAACAACCCAGAAACAGTATCAACTGATTACTCAATTAGTGATAAGTTATACTTTGAACCATTAACAATCGAAGATGTAATGCACATTATCGATTTAGAACAACCTTTAGGAGTAATTGTGCAATTTGGTGGTCAAACGGCAATTAACTTAGCTGATAAATTAGTTGCTAGAGGGGTTAAGATTTTAGGTACTAGCTTAGAAGATATTGACCGTGCTGAAGATCGTCATGAATTTGAACAAATGTTGAAAGAATTAGATATCCCTCAACCAGTTGGAGAAACAGCTGTTACGGTTGAAGAAGCCTTAGTTATTGCTAATCGAATTGGATATCCAGTCTTAGTAAGACCTTCATATGTATTAGGAGGTCGTGCAATGGAAATTGTTCACAACGATGATGATTTACGTGTATATATGGCTACAGCAGTCAAAGAAATTAGTCATGATGCACCTATCTTAGTTGATAAATATGTTGTAGGAAAAGAAATGGAAGTAGATGCTATCTGTGATGGAGAACATGTATACATTCCAGGTATTATGGAACATATTGAACGTGCTGGGGTTCACTCAGGGGATTCAATTTCAGTATATCCAGCTCCAACAGCTAGTCAAAAAGTAAAAGATACTATTGTTGATTATGCAATTCGTATTGGTAAAGGATTCCACTTTATTGGATTATTCAATATCCAATTCATTATTGATAAAGATGAAAAAGTATATGTTCTTGAAGTTAACCCACGTTCTTCACGTACAGTACCATTCTTATCAAAAATTACGGGAGTTAAGATGAGCTATGTAGCAACACGTTGTGTCTTAGGTGAATCATTAGCTTCACAAGGATATGAAGAAGGCGTACATCCAGAAGGAAATCGAGTATTTGTTAAAGCGCCAGTCTTCTCATTTGCTAAATTAAGAAGTGTTGATACAACTTTAGGACCAGAAATGAAATCAACTGGAGAAGCTTTAGGTGGAGATACTACTTTAGAAAAAGCTTTATATAAAGCCTTAATTGCTTCTGGAGTTAAAATTCCATTAACTGGTAACGTATTAATTACGGTAGCTGATAAAGATAAAGAAGAAGGATATAAGATTGCTAAACGCTTCTCAGATATCGGATATGGTATTTATGCGACAGTAGGTACAGCTAAATTCTTAAGAGAACGTGGAATTTATGTTCATGAAGTAGATAAAGTAAATGAAAATAGTGAAAACTCAGTAGTTGATTGTATCCGTAAAGGAGTAGTTAACTATGTAATTAATACGATGAATAATAACAAAACAAGTAATCAAGATGGTTTTGAAATTCGTCGTGCTGCTGCAGAAAACAACATTAGTTGTTTCACATCATTAGATACTGCTTATGCAATTTTAGCCGTAATCGAATCTCAAACTTGTACAGCTGTATCAATGAATGAATTAGAAAAATAACAAAACAAAAGGAAAGTCAAAATTTGACTTTCCTTTTAGAGGTTTATTATGCATAAATTAAAAAGAATATATATTGAAATAGGGAATGCTTGTAATTTAAAATGTGCATTTTGTATTCAAAATGATCGTGAAGTGAAACAATTAACTTTAGATGAATTTAAATATATTTTAGAACAAATTGATCCTTATTGTGATTATGTTTATTTACATATCTTAGGTGAACCATTAATGCATCCAATGCTTAAAGATATTTTAGCTTTATTAGCAAAATATCAAAAGAAAGTTATGATTACAACTAATGGTACTCTACTAAAAGATAAATATGAATTATTAATTAATTCAACGGTTCAACAAGTTAATATTTCATTACACAGTTTTCCATATCATCAACAAGTAAAATATTTAGAAGATATTTTTGAAACAGCTATAAAGCTATCAAAGGCTAAAATTCATGTGAATTATCGTTTATGGAGTATTAAAGATAATGAACTAGATAATGTGGCACAAAAGCTTCTAAAAGCGGTTTTAAACCATTATCAAGTAGATGAAGTTGAAGTCAAACGATTACAACGTTTTGATTTAGCTCCATATATTCATTTACACTTTGAAGAAGTCTTTGAATGGCCTACTTTATCTTTACCATATGTATCAAATGAAGGTACTTGTCTAGGTTTAAGACAAATGATTGGTATTTTAAGTAATGGAGAAGTAGTTCCATGCTGTTTAGATTCAAAAGGGGAAGCTAGTTTAGGTAATATCTTTCAAACTAGTTTTAAAGATATTATGGAAAGTAAAAAGCTTATCGAAGCCTTAGAAGGCTTCAATAAGCGTCAAGTTAAATTAGAACTATGTAAACACTGTACTTATCGTTTAAGATTTAATAAGTAATTGATTGCCGATTGAATACCATTATTATTAGATGGTTGACATACATAATCGGCAATCTTTTTTATTTCATCAACCCCATTACCCATAGCAATAGTTAAACCAGCTTTTTCAAACATGGGAAGATCATTTAAATTATCACCAATACAACATATTTCATCTAAAGATAAAGCTAAATAATTAGCTAACATTTCGATACCAATTCCTTTATTACATCCTTTAGCCACAAAATCAAAGCCATCTTCACTATATTGAATAAAATCAATATCATCATGTTCACTTTGAAACTTAGCAATTAAGGCAGGATCTAGATGAATACAACCACCTTGAACTTTTTGTTTTAGATGAATATCAGCATTAGGATATGATTGAAAGATATAACTTGGTAAATCACTATTACGTTGTCCTTGTAACCAATCAATTTTTTCTTCATGATAATAAAAATACATTTTATCTAAACATTTTAAAACTAAACCAGCATGATGTTGATTAGCAAAAGCAACTAAATCATTAATCGTTTCTTGTTTTAAATTAACACAGTTAATAACTTCTTGTTTATTATTAGCTAAAACAGCTCCAGATATACCAATGATATAATCAGGTTGTAAGTCTAATAAAGCTTGATTAATCGCATAATGACATCGACCACTAGCAATAGTAAATAAATATCCAGCAGCTTTAGCTTGATTAATAGCTTCAATTGTTGATGGATATACACAATGATCATTTAAGTCATATAAGGTACCATCAATATCAAAAACAAGCATTTTAATCATAAAATATCACCTCATTTATTAGTATAAAGAAAAAATACTAATTTTCAAGCAAAAAATATAAAAAACCCTTGCATTAATATAAATGATATGGTATTATATACAGGCTTTCAACGAAAGCCAATAAAAAAGATTTAAAAAAAGCTTGCAATTAACTATTGCTTATGGTATTATATTGAGGCACTAAGCTGATGCGCAAAGAAATGCGCCCATAGCTCAACTGGATAGAGCGTTTGACTACGGATCAAAAGGT
>CAZQJH010000004.1:0-35669 GCA_964593515.1 uncultured Erysipelotrichaceae bacterium | reverse complement strand
ATTTTTATTATTAGTAACTTCAATACTATCTAAAAAGTCAATCATATCTTGATAACAAGGATAAACATTAGTATTTAAGCTATCCTTAATTTGGTTTAAATACTCAGCTTCATTATCAAGTTTTAACGTTTTAATTGAATCAGATATTGAAGCTAGAATTGGACTATTGTCTTGTTCAGCTAAAATACCTTGGCAATATTCTTTAACATTATCAATATCAACCATTAAAGATTGATTAGTAATTTGTTGATTACAATACCAAATAATTGAATCCATATATTCATCAATTGTATCTAAGTAAATAATAAATTCTTCAACATCATTTTCATTTCTAAAGACCCAATCTGATAATAAAGTAGGTAATTGAGCATGAATACCACTCATAGTTGATAAAACAGGTTCATAATAATCAAATTTAGGATCACATAATTTCTTTTGTAGCGTTAAATCTTGTATTAAACTATTATAAATAGCTTGTTCTTCATCATATAATTCATTAACCTTAAATTGGTTAAGTTCATTAAGTAATTCATCAATTTCTTCACGTTGTTCATCAAAATACTCTTTATTTAAAGGTTCACCAATTGTGATATCTTCACGATCATATTCAATTCCATAATCAGTTGGATTTTCTACATAAGTATGCATCATTAGATAATTTTCTTCTAGTTGTTCAATAAATAAATCATTAAGGAATTCATTAAAACGTTGATTAACTACTGGATCTTTAACTTCTTCTTTTCCACAAGCAAATAAGCTTAAGCATAAACAACTACATAAAAATAATTTAATTAGTTTGTTCATATAAAAATCTCCATTTATTTAATGGCTTTATAATGACAATCAAAGTCGTAAACTAATTGATGTAGCGATAAAAAGTCTAATAATTCATCACAAGTCATAAACTTTTCATATTCATCAACAATTCGACTAACTTCTTCTTCATCAAAAGTACCAACTTCACTTCTTAAATAATGTAAATTAAAACCATCTTCTTTAGCTTTAATTATAACACTAGCTTCTTCTTCACCCATTTCATTACAAATATCTTTTTGAAATAAAATAGCATAAAAAGTTGTGTCTTTTTCTTTCATAATGCGTTGAGCATCGTGCATTAATTCATAATTCATCTTATCACTCCTTTTTTTTATTATAACATAATCTATAGCATAAAAAATTAATATTTGATATCATTATATAAAGGTGGGATTTAAATGATTGAAGATAAAATTGTGGAATTGTTAATAGATAAAGGATATCATATAGCTACTAGTGAATCATGTACTGGTGGTTTAGTATGTGCAACCTTAATTAATGTTGCGAATGCTTCTAAAGTAATTAATGAATCAATTGTTACTTATAGTAATGAAGCGAAAATGAAATATTTAAAGGTAAATAATAAAACAATTGAAAAATATGGAGTTGTTAGTGAAGAAGTATGCTATGAAATGGCTAAAGGTATTTGTAAACAAACTAATAGTGAAGTAGGAATTAGTGTTAGTGGTATTGCAGGACCTAGTGGTGGTAGTAAAGAAAAACCAGTTGGAATGGTTTGCTTTGGGATTTGTATTTTAGATAAAGTTTATACTTATACTAATTATTTTAAAGATATGGATAGAAATGAGGTGCGCAAGGCAAGTGTACAATTTGTATTAGCGAAATTGTGGACTTGTTTAAATTATGCAGAATAGTTATTTAGATAAATTAAGAAATCATGAAAAATTAAATTTAAAAGAACAAATAATGATGGTTATTACGTTAAGTATTCCATCAATTTTAGCTCAAATATCAAGTGTCGTAATGCAATATATAGATGCAGCAATGATTGGTCAATTAGGAGCTAATGAATCAGCCGGAATTGGTTTAGTATCTAGTTCTACTTGGTTATTAACTGGTTTATGTAGTGCAGCTAGTATTGGTTTTAGTGTTCAAGTAGCTCATCGAATTGGGGCTAAGCAAGAAAGTGAAGCACGTAAAGTAGTATTTCAAGGATTTATTTGTACTTTATTATGGTCATGTTTATTAATGATTGTGGCTTTATTGTTGAGTAAACCTTTACCAATATGGTTAGGAGGAGAAGCAATTGTTTGTGATAAAGCTAGTAAATATTTCTTTATTTTTGCTTTATCTTTACCTTTTTACCAATTGAATTATTTAGCTAGTTCTTTATTACAATGTAGTGGGAATATGAAAACACCGGGAATACTTAATGTTGTTATGTGTATTTTAGATGTTGTTTTTAACTTCTTATTAATTTATCCTACTAGGGATATTGCCTTAGGTAACTACTCATTTACGATATATGGAGCTAATTTAGGGATTAGTGGTGCTAGTTTAGGAACAGCTTTATCTGTGGTAGTAGTTGCTTTAATCTTAAGTTATTTAGTTATTTTTAAAAGTGATGTTTTACATTTACGTCATAATGAAAAGTATAGTTTAGTTATTAGTGATCTTAAAGAAGCAATTAAAATTGCTTCACCAGTGGCTTTTGAACAAGTTGTCTTATGTGGGGCTTATATTATGGCTACAAGTATTGTAGCACCGCTAGGAACGATTGCGATTGCAGCTCATAGTTTTGCAGTAACAGCTGAAAGTTTATGTTATATGCCAGGATATGGGGTTGGTAATGCAGCAACCACCATTATTGGTCAAAGTATTGGTGCTAAACGTAAAGACTTAACAAAACGTTTAGGTTATTTAGTAACGATGATTGGGGTTGTGATGATGAGTATAAGTGCTTTACTCTTATATTTTGCTGCTCCATTGATGATGTCTTTATTAACTAAAGATCCACAAATTCAAGCTTTAGGTAGTGCTATGCTTAGAATTGTTGTTTTTGTGGAACCATTTTATGCCATTAATATTGTTGCTTCAGGAGTGTTTAGAGGGGCTAGTGATACCTTGGTTCCAAGCTGTTTAAACTTGATTAGTATGTGGTTAGTTAGAATACCTTTATCAGCTTATTTAGCCCCTAGATTAGGCTTAAAAGGGGTTTGGATAGCAATGAGTATTGAATTATTTGTTCGTGGAATGCTTTTCTTAATTCGACTTACAAGTAAAAAGGCTAAATGGACTCAACAAGCAACTTAATTTTTGCTTAAGTGATATACAAAAAGTGAAAGTGTAGTATAATATAATAAACAAAAGGAATGGGATTATTATGAAAAATAAAGATAAAAGATTTTTAAGTATTAAAGATATTGTGAAGTGTTTTTTTGCTTATCTATTAGATTTAAGTGTATCATTATTACCAATGGCTATTTGGAATGCGGTAATGATTGCGGTTTTTGGTTCAATGATGTCAATGAGTGGATTAGATGTTGTGAATGTGATTACAAGAGTTTTAGTTATTGTATCCGCATTAGTATTAAATCCATTATTCATTGTGAAAAACAAAGGACAAACTTTAGGAATGTCTTTATATAATCTTAAAATAGCTAAAAAAGATGGAAGTGATGCTTCACTTATTATGATGTTGATTAGAGAAGTGGTATATTTTTCATTACCAGTTATTTTAATCTTTTTAACGTTAAATATTTATCTTGCTTTAGCTTATATTTTGATTAGTTGTGTATGCGTTTTAATTGATGGAAAACATCGTACTTTAATCGATTTAATCTTACAGACTTGTTTAATTAAAGTTAATATGGAAGTTGAAGAAGAAACGATTGAAGAAACTCAAGAAGTAGTAGTTAAGGATGATGTGAAACCTAATGATGGTAAAGTTAAAGTTGTTAGCGAATGTAAAGTTGATATGCAAGTACATTCATATTTTTCTAAAGGTGGAAAATATAGTGTTGAAGAAATCTTTAAATATGCTAGTGAACATGGAATTGAATTATTATCAATTACTGATTTAAATAGTGTTAAAAGCGATATGATGGCTCGACAAATGAGTGAATTATATCATGTTGATTATGTTAGTGGAATTGAAATTGAAACCCAATTATATGGAAAACCTATTCGTATTTTAGGATATGGTATTGATCCTAAGAATGATTTATTTGCTACTTTAGAAAATGAAAGTTTAATGAATGAACAAAGTGCTAGTAAGCGTAGAATGTCATTAGTTGAACGTTATTTAGATATTACTTTAGAAAAAGATTTATTCTTAAAAGATAATAAATTCCAAGAAGTATCATCACTAATGTTAGCTAAATATTTAATTTGTAATTATCGAGAACATCCATTATTAAAAAAATATGCGGATATGAGGGTTGAAGATGCTATTTATTATTTAGAAAAAGATTTATTTACTTTAGGTAAACCATGTTATGTACAAAAGAATTATCCATCTTTAAAAGATATTTTAGATGTAATTGAATTTACAGGTGGAGTAAGTGTTCTTTGTGACCCATATCGTTTAATGGTTGAAGAACCAGCTTTATATCGTGAAGTTGTGAATATGGCACAAATTGTAGGGGTACAAGCTTTTAGAAGTGATTATTCGAAAGATATGATGGCTAAAGTAGTAGCTAATGCTAAACAACATCAACTTAAATTAACTTGTGGTAGTGATTTCTATAAGTTTACTAAAGATAATACGATTGGTAAAAGTGGTTATCCAGCTTCAGCTGATGCCTTAGTAAGAATGATTGTTGAAGATATTAAGTAAAAAGCAAGCGTAGTGCTTGCTTTTTTAGTGGTTGAAAAAGTTAAGTGAACATACTTGTTTTTAAACTTATTCTTGTAAAGTGAAATCATTTTTTATATAATATATCTAGCGTAGATAGGAAGAGTACATTTGTTTACTTATTAAGAGAGTGAATGGTTGGTGTAAATTCATTAAGTGATTAGATGGAAGATGGCCCTGGAGCTTTTTTTGTGAATAGTAAGCAAAAACGTATTCGGCGTTAACGAATTAAAGGTGTACATTTGTACACGAATAAAGGTGGTACCACGGCTTTCGTCCTTTAACGAAGGCCTTTTTATTTTTTAGGAGGAAGTATATATGTGTAATCAATGTGAAAAGAAAAAGTTTTATATGACAACAGCAATTACTTATACATCAGGAAAACCACATATTGGGAATGTATATGAAATTGTTTTAGCTGATGCTATTGCGCGTTATAAACGTCAACAAGGATTTGATGTGTTATTCCAAACAGGAACAGATGAACACGGTCAAAAGATTGAAGAAAAAGCTAAGGATGCAGGAATTAGTCCTCAAGCATTTGTTGATAATGTAGCAGGTATTGTTAAAGATAGTTTTGATATGATGAATACATCATATGATAAATTTGTTCGTACAACTGATCCTAACCATAAAAAGATTGTTCAAGATATCTTCAAACGTTTATATGATCAAGGAGATATTTATAAAGGAACTTATGAAGGGTTATATTGTACACCTTGTGAATCATTCTGGACCGAAAGTCAATTAGTTGATGGAAAATGTCCTGATTGTGGACGTGAAGTACAAAAATCAAGTGAAGAAGCATACTTCTTCAACTTACAAAAATATGCTGATCGTTTAATTGAACATATTGAAACACATCCAGAATTCATTCAACCAGAATCAAGAAAGAATGAAATGATTAATAACTTCTTAAAGAAAGGATTACAAGATTTATGTGTATCTCGTTCTTCTTTCAAATGGGGAGTTCCAGTAAGTTTTGATGATAAACACGTTATTTATGTATGGATTGATGCATTAAGTAACTATATTACTTCATTAGGATTTGATGTTGATGGAAACCATGGTGAATTATATAAGAAATATTGGCCAGCTGATGTACAAATCATTGGTAAAGATATTTTACGTTTCCATACAATTTATTGGCCAATTATGTTAATGGCTTTAAATCAACCATTACCAAAACAAGTATTTGGACATCCTTGGTTATTAGTTGGGGATGGTAAAATGTCTAAATCAAAAGGTAATGCGATTTATGCACAAGATTTAGTTAAATACTTTGGGGTTGATGCAGTACGTTATTTCGTATTACATGAAATGCCATTTGCTCAAGATGGAGTTATTACTTGGGATTTAGTAGTAGAACGTAATAATTCTGATTTAGCTAATGTTTTAGGTAACTTAGTAAACCGTATCTCGTTCTTCTTTCAAATGGGGAGTTCCAGTAAGTTTTGATGATAAACACGTTATTTATGTATGGATTGATGCATTAAGTAACTATATTACTTCATTAGGATTTGATGTTGATGGAAACCATGGTGAATTATATAAGAAATATTGGCCAGCTGATGTACAAATCATTGGTAAAGATATTTTACGTTTCCATACAATTTATTGGCCAATTATGTTAATGGCTTTAAATCAACCATTACCAAAACAAGTATTTGGACATCCTTGGTTATTAGTTGGGGATGGTAAAATGTCTAAATCAAAAGGTAATGCGATTTATGCACAAGATTTAGTTAAATACTTTGGGGTTGATGCAGTACGTTATTTCGTATTACATGAAATGCCATTTGCTCAAGATGGAGTTATTACTTGGGATTTAGTAGTAGAACGTAATAATTCTGATTTAGCTAATGTTTTAGGTAACTTAGTAAACCGTACTATTTCAATGTCTAATAAATACTTTGATGGAGTTATTTCATATCCTCGAGTTATGGAAGATATTGACCAAGAATTATTAGATTTAGCTAAAGCAACACCAGCTAAAGTTCAAGCTAAAATGGATACATATCATGTAGGTGAAGCTATTGATGAAATCTTTGTTTTATTAAAACGTTGTAACAAATATATTGATGAAACAGCTCCTTGGGTTTTAGCTAAGGATGAAGCTAGTAAAGATCGTTTAGCTACAGTTTTATATCACTTATTAGAAAGTATTCGTATTGCGGCTGTCTTATTAGGAAGCTTTATGCCAGAAACTAGTGAAAAAATCTTAGATGAATTATCTACTTCAGCTCGTGATTGGAATAGTATTCAAGATTTTGGTGCTTTAGAATGTGGACATACTTTAGATCCTAAACCAGAAATCTTATTTGCACGTATTGATATGAAAGAATTTATGGAACAATTCGAAAAAGATCAAAAAGCAGCAGCTAAAGAAGCTAAGAAAGAAGCTAAAAAAGCAACTAAAGAAGAAGTAAGTGAAGTTACTATTGAAGACTTTGCGAAATTACAATTCAAAGTTGGTACTGTTTTATCAGTGGAAAAACATCCAAAAGCTGATCGTTTATTAGTATCACAAGTTGATTTAGGGGGAGAAGTAAGACAAATTGTTAGTGGTATTGCTTCATACTTTAAACCAGAAGAAGTTGTTGGTAAACGTGTGGTAGTTGTGACAAACTTAAAACCTGTTACTTTACGTGGGGTAGAAAGTCAAGGAATGATTTTATGTGCTACTAGTGAAGATGACTTAGATATTGTAACAATTCAAAAAGATTTAGCTAATGGTTGTATTGTAAGATAATCAAAAGAGAATTTCCTTCGCGGGAAATTCTTTTTTTGTTTTTATTTTATAAACATTGTTGACATATTTGTATCTTAGTTGTATCATTAGTGAGTTTTTTTTAGGGAGGAATTTTAAATGAAAAAAATGTTAATGATGTTAGCATGTGCTTGTTTATTAGCAGCATGTGGTAGTAACCCAGTAAGCTTTAAAGAAGAAAGTGTAACTTTAGAATATGCAATGGAAATTGATCCAAGTTTATTTTTATCAAGTGATAAAGTTGATTTAGCTGATTTAGATATTACTTATGACTACGATGAAACGTTATTAGATACAGAACAAACAATGAATATTACAGTTAGTTACGATGGTAAAGAATACAAAGGAAGCTCTAAAGTAACAATTAAAGATAGTATTGCTCCTGGTATTGATGCTCGTGAACGTATTCGTGTTGGAGCTGATACACCAGCTAGTATCTTTGACCATGTTGATATTTATGATCAAGATGGAGCTATCTACTTAGCACACCGTGATGAAGCTAATGAAGGTGAAGGATACTTTACATTAAGTGTTAATGGTGAAGATGTAACTGATTTTGATACAAGTGTTAAAGGAAGTTTTGTAATGCACATTGAAGCAATTGATGCGGCTGGAAACAAAACAGAAGCTGATGTACCATACGAAATCGTTGATTTCATGGATTTATACGAATAGTAAAAAAAAGAGTTTTAGCTATGGAGCTAAAACTCTTTTTTAATTGTCTTTAATAATTCGTTTCTTAATTTTTGGATCACTATAGAAAGGGAAACACATAATTAAGATTGGATATAATTCTAAACGTCCTAATAACATTGCTAGGGATAGAACTACTTTAGATAAAACCGAGAATGAAGCAAAGTTACCATAAGCTCCACAAATTCCAAATCCAGGTCCAATATTACTTAAACAAGCAATAACACTAGATATTGTGGATTCCATATCAAAGTTATCTAAAGCAACAATTAACGTAAAGAAACCAGCTAAAATCATATAACAACCAAAGAAAGTTAAGGTTTGGGTAACTGTTTCATCCGCAACAACCTTACCATTCATCGTAATAGCACTAACTTTATTAGGATGAATAATCTTTTGAATTTCTAAACGTATTTTTTTATAAATAATCATAATTCGAGAAACTTTAATTCCTCCACCAGTTGAACCAGCACTAGCACCGATAAACATTAATAAGAATAAAATAATCTTAGAGAAGGTTGGCCATAAGTTAAAATCAACACTAGAATAACCGGTTGTGGTGATAATGGATGCAACTTGGAAGGTTACATCCCGTAAACAAATGAAGATATCATTATAATTGTGATAGATATTTAAGGTTATTAAAGCAATGGCAGCAATAATAATTCCAAAATAAGTATGTAATTCTTGATCGCTTAAAGCACTTTTAAATTCTTTAATTAGCATATAATAATAAATATTAAAGTTAACCCCAAATAAGATAACAAAGATAGCGACAATCCAGTGAATAGCACTATTTTCATAATAAGCAAATCCACTATTCTTAATAGCAAATCCTCCAGTACCAGCACTACCAAATGAGTTACATAATGCATCGAATAAAGGCATTCCCGCAATTAATAAAAGAATAATTTCAATAATGGTCATTACAATATAAATTAGATATAAAATCATTGCGGATTGTTGAAGGCGTGGAACTAACTTACCAATAACTGGACCAGGTGCTTCAGCTCGCATAAAATGCATCGTACGATCATTAGCTTTAGGGAAAATAGCTAAAACAAAGACTAATACTCCCATTCCCCCAACCCAGTGGGTAAAACTACGCCAAAATATCATACAATAACTTAAAGCTTCAACATTAGTAAGAATACTAGAACCAGTAGTTGTGAAACCAGAAACAGTTTCAAAGAAACAATCGATATATGAAGGTATTTCATTAGATAAGTAAAATGGTAAAGCCCCAACTAAAGATACGACTAACCAACATAAACCAACTCCTAGCATTCCATCTTTCGCAAAATAAGTGGACTTAGTCGGTTTAAGCATTGATAAAGGAAAACCAATTACTGTACTAGCTGCGGCGGTAATTAAGAAACAAATTCCACTAGTTTCTTTATAAATTAATGAAACAATAAATGGTAATAACATTAAAGCAGCTTCAACTAATAAAACTAAACCAATTAAGTTTAAAATAACACCCCAATTAAAATGGGCTACGGCTTTTTTAATCTTGAATAACATCGTTTAATTCTCCTAATCCAGGGATTTGACTAAAAATTAAGACTGAATCACCATCATTAATATGACTATTACCATTAGCTAAACTTACTACGCCACGATGAGTAATAGAAGCAACTAGAATACCTGGTTTAAATTTTATATCTTTTAAAGGTTTATTTAAGAAAGAACATGAGTTTTTAACTCTAAATTCTAAGACTTCAACTGCTCCATCTTGTAGATGCATCATTGATTCAACACTACTACCAACACTATTTTGAATTGCTCGAACATATTCAATAATTTGATCAGCACAAATATTTTTAGGGGTAATAGTAGAATCTAAACCAATTTTCTCTAGGATAAAACCTAAAGTCATTCGATTTACTTTAGGAATAACTTTCTTAACCCCTACACTAGTAGCAAACATGGACATCATTACATTTTCTTCATCATTACCAGTTAAAGCAATAAAAGCATCTTGATGTTCTAAATCTTCTGATAATAATAACTCTTGATCAGTTCCATCACCTTGAATAATATTTGCATCAGGGAAATGTTGAACTAATTCTAAAGCACGTTGAGGATTGTTTTCAACAATCGTTACATCACAACCAACTTCTAATAAAGAAGTAGTTAAATAGAAAGCAATTTTACCTCCACCACTAATCATTACATTACGAATAGTTTGGTTTTTTAAACCCATAAAACGTAAGAAACGACGAATATCTTTGTTTTTACCAACAATGGAAATTCGATCACCACTTTGTATAATGGTATTTCCATTAGGAATAATTACTTCATTATTACGACCTAAAGTACAAATTAAGATATTACTAACTAAACCATGATCTAATTGTTTTAGTTGTAGATTAGCTAAAGCACTATTTTCAGGTATTTTAACTTCAACTAAAGTTAAACGACCTTTCGCAAATGAATTAACTTTAATAGCTTCAGGGAAAGTTAATGCCCGAGCAATTTCACGCGCAGCAGCTTTCTCTGGATTAATGAACATACTTAAACCTAAATCATCTTTAATTAAACTCATGCTATTAACATATTCAGGATTACGAATACGAGCAATCGTTGATTTAGCTCCTAAACGCTTAGCAATTAAACAACAAGCGATATTTAGTTCATCAGTAGAAGTTGTGGCAATAACTAAGTCAGCTTGATTAACTCCAGCACTAAGCTGAACTTCTAAACTAGCTCCATTTCCTTGAATTCCAACAACATCTAATAAATTTAAAGTATTACTAAGAACGGTAGGTTTGTTTTCGATAATGGTAATATCATGACCTTCTTCAGCAAGATTTTTAGTTATCGTAAAACCAACTTTCCCATCTCCCATAACAACAATTTTCATACTAAAACTCCTTCACGCTAAATAGCGTATACACATTATACCACTTTTTGGGATAACAATGTTAAGAGTTTGTTAAGATTAGTTATATTTACATTTAATAAAGGTTTAATTATAATATAAGTGTACTAGTTAAAGTAGTACAGAAAGGAGCATGATGATGTTTATTATTAATACACAAAGTAAAGAAACAGTTTATGAACAGTTAAAAAGTCAAGTCGAGAAATTAGTTATTAATGATATTTTAGTAGCTCATGATAAACTTCCATCTGTGCGAAGCTTAGCTTGTGATTTAGGGATTAATCCTAATACGGTAGCTAAAGCATATCAACAATTAGAAAGTGAAGGTTATATATATACTGAAGGTGGTAAAGGTTGTTTTATTACTGATGATTTAAAAGAGCGAATAACTAAAAGTGAACTTGATGGATTTAAAAAACAAATAAAGAAGTTAAAGTGCTTAAAGTTCAAACAAGAAGAACTCATTAAGGAAATAAAAGAAGAGTTTAAGGAGGAAAGTTATGATTGAATTAAAAAAAGTGAGTAAAAGTTATCAAAGCAAATTAGTCCTTGATAATGTAGATTTAAAAATTCCTCAAGGTTGTGTCTTTGGTTTAATTGGACCTAATGGAAGTGGAAAATCTACTTTATTACGTTTATTAAGTGGAGCTTTAAAAAATGATGAAGGTGAAGTCTTAATTGATAATGAAGCTGTATATAATCAAGCCATGGTTAAAGCTAAGGTATTATTACTAAGTGATGATCCATATTATTTTGCTCAAAGTTCATTAGCTAAAATGAAACAATTCTACCAAAACTTTTATCCAAGTTTTGATGAAATAATTTATCGTCGTTATATGAATATCTTTCAATTAGATGAAAATGAATTAATTCGTAATTATTCTAAAGGAATGAAACGACAAGCATTTATTTGTATTGCATTAGCGATAACACCTAAATATTTATTATTAGATGAAGCATTTGATGGATTAGACCCAGTGATGCGTTTAACCTTTAAAAAAGCAATTTCCACTATGATTGAAGAAAAAGATATGACCGTAATTATATCTTCACATAACTTACGTGAATTAGAAGATATTTGTGATTATTTTGGAATTATTGATCAAAATAAAGTTATTACATCGGGAGCTATTAGTGATGCGAAAGATCAAATGCATCATTATCAATTAGCTTTTAATCAAGAAGTACAAGCTGATTGGTTTAATGCTTTAGAAGTTTTATCTATTGATATTCATTCAAAAGTATGTAATGTGGTAATTAAAGGTGATTATCAAGCAGTAGATGCATATATTGATAATTTAAAACCAGTCATGAAAGAAACATTAAATGTTTCCCTTGAACAATTATTTATCTATGAATTAAAGAGTAGGGGGTATGGAGTTTATGAAAATTAATAAACAATATTTAAAACATTTATGGGATATGCATAAAGCTAAAGCTATTTTAATGAGTGTTTTATTTGCAACTTTTATGGGAGTTATTGTAATTGCTGTAGGTATTGAAACAGCTCAATATAAATATGATACTACGACCGTATATATCTTTAAATTCTTTTCAATAATGTGTGCTTTAGCTGCTAGTTTTATTATTCCTTTATGTTTATATAATTATTTATATGATCGTAAAGCAAGTGATGTTTTCTTATCTTTACCAATTAGTCGCCAAGATATGTTTAAAACTAGTTTTATTTATGGCTATGGAATCTTGGTTATTCCTTATACTATTGTATATTTTAGTGTAAGTGTTATATTGCTATTAATGAATACATTAATCTTACAAGATGTAATATATACTTATTTATGTTGTATTATTGTTGCTTTTATAATTGAAGCTATTAATACATTTGTTTGTATTAAATGTAATAATATTATTGATGCTATTATTGCTTGTTTTGCCTATATGTTATTACCACTAGCGATTATTTTGTGTGAAGTATTTTTCGTTGATTTAAGTATTTCAAGCATGGGACTTGGCTATGGTTATAGTATAAGTGAGTTAGAATCATTTAATATCTTAATGCTATTTGAATCAATATTAATGGTTGTAGTAAAAATGTTTGGAAATAGTAGTGAAGGAATTGGAACGGCAGTATTAATTAGTAATTATGGTTATATATTGGTATATTGGTTAATTATTGCTGGTGGGGCTATTTATTTAGCTTATCAAAGTTTTATTACGAAAAAAGGAGAAGAAAGTGGAGCTAAGACGACTAGTAAATTTATTTATCCATTAATTATTTATATTAGTGCTATTTGTTTATGTTTATTAATTGATGTTTATAATGGTTTAATTTACTTTGTCTTTATGCTTAGTTTTACATTAATAGTTTTAGCTATTATGTTATTTATAGCCAATCGTAAAATTCAAATTAGTAAAAAAGCTTTAATTAGTATTGGGATTATTTTTATCGCTTCGCAAGGTTTTAGTTTTATTTTTAGAAATAGCGATATAAATATTGTGAAAGAAATACCAACATATCATAGTAATACAGCAACGATGGAATTATATTTAGAAAGTGGTGAAATTATCATTCAAGCTAATAATGAATATGAAATGAATATATTAACTTCAATGCATGAAGATTTATTATCTTATGCTCAAAAAAGTAAGAATAGTGAATTTTATAGTACAGTAGTATATATAAATTATGATAATGCTTATCGTTCTTATGATTTAAATGAAGTTGAACTTGGTAAATTTATTGAAAAAGTCATTGAACCAAACATAGGTAAATTTTCTAATTATTATGGGGGAAAATTAGATTAGTTTGACAATTATAAACTAATTGATTATAATGAATTTATCAAATAAAAAAAGGGGGGAATTATCATGTTCTGTAAAAATTGTGGAGCTGAAGTTAATGAAAACCAAGATGTTTGTACAAATTGTGGATGCAAAGTAACAAACGAAGAAAAGAAAGATTCTAAATTAGGTGGACAAGACAAGATTGTAATGATCTTAATCTGTTTATTCTTGGGTGGATTAGGTGTTCATAACTTCATGATGGGAGAAACTAAAAAAGGTGTTGTACGTTTAGTTGCTTCATGTTGTTGTGGATTAGGTTGTATTTTAGCTTTAATTGACTTAATTAAAATTGCAACTGATTCATATACTGTTGACAAAGATGCTTATATCTAAAAAAAAACGCAGCGATGCGTTTTTTTTTTTAGATTATAAGGATTAGTTTATAAAACCAATTGATAACAAATGCTACAGCAATGATTAATAGTATTTGTTTATGCGGAGTTTTTTTAGCTAATTTAAAATCATTTAAGAAATAGCATAAAAGAATAGGTAAGGTAAATACTAAAGGATGATAATATAGAGCTAGTTTAAAATCAAAATGTAAACAAGCAATCATTGCTCTAGTCATTCCACAAGTTAAACAAGGAAGATGAAATAATTCATAAAGAGGACAAGTAATGCCAATAAGTTTTAAGCTAATTGTATAAGTTAATAATAGTAAAAGTAAAATAATTTTAGTTTTGATACTCATCGCTTATTTCCTCCCTTTTTTATTCAATAAAGAGATTATAAAAAAAAGGATAAAAAAAAGCAATAAATTATCAAAAAAACACTTGAATTATAAAAAAGTAATTGTTATAATTGTGAAGCAACTTACTTTGGACCCAACTGAGGTCTAAGGCGGAAGGAGAGAAACTTATGAAAAATGGAATTCATCCAACTTACAACCGTATCGTTGTAAAATGTACATCTTGTGGAGCTGAATTCGAATCAGGATCTACTGCTAAAGAATTACGTGTAGATACTTGTTCAAACTGTCACCCATTCTTTACAGGGCGTCAAAGATTCGCTGCTGCTGCAGGACGTATTGAAAAATTCAATAAGAAATACGGACTTAAATAAGAAAAGAAGAGGGGTAACCTTCTTCTTTTTTTGGAATTATAGAGATTTAATGATATGTTAGGAGGGAAGATACATGAGTATTATGATTGAAAGACTTGAAGGTATGGTTAACCGTTATGAAGAAATTAATAACTTAATGATGGAACCTGAAATCGTATCTGATAGTAAAATGTTAACTAAATTAGGAAAAGAACAAGCTGATTTAACCCAAGTTGTTGAAACATACTTAGCATATAAAAAAGCAGCTCAAACATTAGAAGAAGCTAAAGAATTATTATTAGAAGATGATAAAGAAATTAAAGAAATGGCCGAAATGGAGATTGCGGAATTAGAACCACAAATTGAAGAATACTTAGGTAAACTAGAAATTTTATTGATTCCTAAAGACCCTCATGATGGAAACAATGCAATTGTGGAAATTCGTGGTGCTGCTGGAGGAGATGAAGGTAATATCTTTGCTGGTGACTTATATCGTATGTATAGTAAATATGCTGAAAGTCGTGGTTGGAAGATTGAAACTATTGATATGGACGTTTGTGAAGCTGGAGGTTATTCATTAGCATCATTCATGGTTAAAGGTGATGGTGTTTATGGATGCTTAAAGTTTGAATCAGGAAGTCATCGTGTACAACGTGTACCTAAGACAGAATCACAAGGACGTATTCATACTTCGACAGCTACAGTATTAGTATCACCAGAAATTGAAGCTGAAGACTTTGATATTGATATGAATGACTTAGAAATTGAAACAATGCGTGCTAGTGGAGCTGGGGGACAACACGTTAACCGTACAGACTCAGCGGTACGTATTACGCATAAACCAACAGGAATTGTTGTTAAGTGTCAAGATGGAAGAAGTCAACATGAAAATAGAGCAACTGCTTTAATGACTATTAGATCACGTGTTTATGAAGAACACCAACGTAAAATTGATGAAGCAGCTGGAACTGAACGTAAAAATAAAATTGGTACTGGAGATCGTAGTGAAAAAATCCGTACATACAACTATCCACAAAATAGGGTAACTGACCACCGTATTGGATATACGGTAAATCAATTAGACCGTATTATGGAAGGTCGTTTACAAGATTTATTTGATGCTTTACAAGCAGCTGATCAAAAAGCAAAATTAGCAGGTGAAAGCAATGAGTAGTTATCGTGAACTACTAAATGAAGCAACTAAACAATGTTTAGAAGCTGATTTAGGTGAACAAGCACCCTTATTCTATTTATTAGAACTAAGTGAAATGGAATCACATAACTTATATATGGAAATGGATAATCAAGCTGATGATGAATTAGCTAATAATTATCGTTCAGGAATAAAACGTTTATTAAAAGGAGAACCATTAGGACATATTCTAGGTTTTGAATGGTTTTATGGTTATCGTTTTAATGTTGATGAAAATGTTTTAATTCCTCGTCCTGAAACTGAAGAATTAGTAGGATATGTATTAGCGGCTTATGATGAAATGTTTGCTGGAGAAGATGTTAGTGTAGCTGATATTGGAACTGGTAGTGGAGCAATTGCTATTTCATTAAAGAAAGAAGAAGCAGCAATGCATATGATTGCTACGGATATTTCTGCACAAGCCTTAGAGGTAGCTAGAAAAAATGCTTCTGATTTAGATGCTAATGTATCATTCTTATGTGGTGATATGGTTAAACCATTAGTTGAACGTAATGTGAAATTAGATATTCTTATTTCTAATCCACCTTATATTAAAAGTGATGCCCAAATGGAAAAATCAGTAGTTGATTATGAACCACATGTAGCATTATTTGGTGGAGAAGATGGATTAAAATTCTATCGTTCAATTTTTGAAGATGCACCTAAAGTATTAAAAGAAAAAGCCTTTATGGCTTTTGAAATGGGATATGATCAAGGTGAGGCTTTAAGTAATTTAGCTAAGGAATATTTCCCTAATGCTGAAATTGAAGTAATTCAAGACTTAAGTCGTAAAGATCGTATGTTATTTGTTTATTTTCGTTAATTAATGGGAACCTTAAAGGTTCCTTTTTTATTGGTGTTTTAAACTATAGTGGGGTAAGCTTTTCGAAATCTTTAAAGCGAAAATTTTAATATTATCTATAATTGGGATTTAGGTAATATTTTTTTTGTAAAAAAAAAGGTAAATCGCTTTCAAATAAATACATATATTTGTTATAATTGGGTTGAAATGGTTAGAATATTTTAGTGAAAGGAGAAATACTGATGAAAAAACAATTTCAAAGAGCAGTGTCAGCTGTTTTAGCAGCTGCATGTGTGGTTTCAACACCATTATCATCTATAAGCACTATTTTTGCTGCTGAAGACATTGATAATAAAGTAGTTGTAACTAAAGACAACAATGTTGTTAGAATTGGTAATGAAGATTTACAACGTGAGTTTAGTATTGCTAATAACAAACTAACAACAACTAAAATCAAAAACTTATTAGGAAAATCTGAATTTATTCCTAATGCAAATTCGGAAGAATTTGTAATTAAAACCTTAGGAAGTCAAAGCAGTGATAGTACTAAATTAGTTGCTGATGGAACTTGTGAAGGAGGACATGATGTAGATAATGCTATCGATGGTAGCACAGCTGATGATAACTACTGGTGTTCTAAAGAAAATCAACCTTTTATTACAGTAGACTTTGAAAAAGATACTGAAGTAAAAACTATTAACTATGTGCCACGTCATAATGCTGGTGCAGGATATGATTGTACTGGACGTGCAACTAAATTAAACATCCAATACTGGGATGGTAGTGATTGGCAAGATTTAGGTGACTTCACATTAGAATCAGCTAAAGAAAAAGCACCTGAAGCAATTGTTTTAGATGAAAAAATTAATACAACTAAAATTAAACTTACGGCTAAAGAATCATATTTCTGGAATGATTCTGGACGTAACAAACACTTCAACATCGGTGAATTAGATATTTTAAATGAAGCTGGTGAAAGTGTAATTGTTAAACCAACAATTGTTGGAGCAACTACAATTAAAACAAGTGAATTAACTTTAGCTGAAAATGGAGTTAAAGTTGAAGACACTAAAGGTACAATTAACGAAGTAGAAAAAACTGGTAAGTTAATTACTTTCGAATTTGAACCAGTGACAATGGGAACTGGTGAAGCTACTATTACGGAAAAAGTAGTTATGTACGATGGTGATCACTTCATGCGTAAATTCTTAGAAATTTCATGTGAAGATAAAAACGTGCGTATTGACTACATTGATGGAGAACACTTAGTAGTTGATAACAACGATATTACTTGGACAATTCCTAAAGGAAAAGGTGGAGTTGTTCAAATGGAAGAATATAAAGCTAACTTAGGACAACCTATCTATATTAATGGTATGTTCTTAGGTTCAGAATTCCCTGAAACAGATACTCAAATTGAAGATAACTTAGGACACATTCGTTACTTCACTGGTAAAAACTTCACTGATTTTGCTCGTGATGGACAATTAACTGAAGATGGAACTTATGTTTCTTGGCAAACTGTAGTGGGAGCTTCTCACACAGATGGAAGTGACAAATTAGTTCTTCAAACTGATTTCTATGACTACATCGATAGTATCGCAACACCAACTGAATTCCGTTTATTATACAACTCATGGTTTGATAACATGATGTTAATTGATGATGAAAGAATTATTGCATCATTTACTGAAATGGAAAAAGAATTAACTCAAGTTGGTATTCGTCCAATGGATACTTATGCGGTAGATGATGGATGGAATAACTACCATGATTCAAGCATTTTTGATGTTCAACGTTCTGGTACAACCTTAAATACTGATGGATTCTGGACATTTAATACTAAATTCCCAGAAAAATTATATCCTTCTTCTGCTTTAGTACAAAGCTTAGGGTCAGAATTAGGAGTTTGGATTGGGCCTCGTGGAGGATATAACTACTATGGTCAATTAGCTAATATTATTGCTGCTGCTGGTAATGGAAGTAAAGCGGGTGGATCTATTGACGTAGCTGATAGTCGTTATGTAGAAAACTTCGAAAAAATGGCTATTGAATTCATGACTGAATATGGAGTTAACTACTGGAAATGGGATGGATTTGCGGATATCGCTCAATATAACCACTTCCCATCTGGTGAAGGGGTAGTAGGATTTAGTGAAACTAACCAACATATGTATGGTGGACCTCACCACATGTACCATGTAACTGATTTATGGGAAAAATGGATTGTTTTAATGGAAAATGTACGTGCGGCGCAAAAAGATTTAGGAATTGAAGACTTATGGATTTCATTAACTTGTTATACAAACCCAAGTCCTTGGTTCTTACAATGGGCTAACTCTGTTTGGTTACAATGTGTTGCTGACCGTGGAGAAATTTCTAACGCTACATTAAACAACAAAATGGATAACATGTTAACATATCGTGATGCTAACTACTATGATTTTGCAGTTAGTCATGATTTCCAATTCCCATTAGGTAACTTATATAACCATGATGCTATCTATGGTAGAGAAGGTACTGGAATTACAGCTAACTCAATGACACCAGAACAATTCAAGAACTACTTATATATGATGGCTACTCGTGGTAATGCATTATTTAACTTATATTTCTCAGATTCATTATTAGATAGTGAAAAATACTTAATTACGGCTGATTTAGTACAATGGGCGGAAGAAAACCATGATATTTTAAGAAATGCTAAGATGATTGGTGGAAACCCATCAGCAAATGCTAGATTAAGCAACCTTGATGCTAGTGGAGAAAAAGATACTTATGGATTCGCATGTTTCGCTAACAGTGAAGGTATTATTTCAATGCGTAACCCAGCTGCTACAGCTAAAACAATTACATTCACCTTAAATGATGCAATTGGAGTAAATAACGAAGGAACATACTACATGAGTGTAGAACATGCTTATTCACCAACTACAATTGCTGATGCAAAAGATACATATACTAAAGGTGAAACAGTAACTATTACTTTACAACCAGGTGAAACACAAATCTGGAACATGAGTCAAACTAAAGATACTACAGCTCCAAGTGTTTACCGTGTTGATAACTTAAGTGCTACTAAAGTACAAGTACAAACTAGTGAAAAATTAGGAGTTACAGCTGAATTTAGTGCTAAAGTAAATGGTAAAGAAGTAGCTACAACTACTACAGCATCTGCTGATTGCCGTACATTCTATGTAACATTTGATGCTGCTTTAAATAATGGAGATAAAGTTGAATTAGTAGCAACTGCTGGTAAAGACGTTGCGGGTAATGCTTTAGAAGCAACAGTAGAAACTACTTACTATACTAATAACAAAGTTGTAGATGTTGATAGTATTAGTGAAGATGGTAAAGTTGCGCAAGCTAGCAACAGTTTAACTGGAATCAACAGTTTCACATTAACGGCAAATGTTAAAACTGATGATAAAGATGTTGTATTACTTCAACAAGGTGATGAATATAAATTAGGAATCGATAAAGATGGATACTTCTACTTCACATTAAACAACACAACTGTTAAATCAAGTGTTAAAGTAAGTTCTGAATACGAACAAACAGTAAGTGCGGTACGTGAAAACAATGGATTAATCCGTATTTATGTTGATGGACAATTACAAAACTCTGTATATAAAGCTGAAAACAAAGATTATGTTGTGAAAGCTAGTGATATCGTAGCTAATAAAGTAAATGGAACCGTATCAACTGTTGGTGTTTACACAATTGGTTTAGGATATGATGAAGTACCTACAAGTGAATTAGGTGAATTAGTTAAGAAATTAACTGCTGAAAAAGAATTATATACTCGTAGTTCTTGGATTGATGCTGATATGGATGCTTTATTAAGTGCTGCTAAAGAAGCTAGTGCTTCATTAGATCGTGAAGCAATGGCTGAAGCTAAAGCTAACTTAGAAGAAGCTATGACAAAATTAGTATTAATGCCTAAATTAGATGAAACTACATTAATCAACAAAGATGCTAACTCAATTAAAGTAGAAAACTACTCATCACAATGTGGTGGAGATGGAGAACCAAGTGAAAATGGTTATGGTCAAGCATCAGCAACAATTGACTACAACAATGCAAGTTACTGGCACTCTAACTACTGGAATGGACACAATGGTGAAAACCACACAATTACTTACGATTTAGGACAAGAATATACATTAACTGATGTATTATTCTTATCTCGTCAAGGTTCTCACAATGGTGATATTAGAAGCTTTGAAGTATATGTAGGTAATGATACTAACTACGAAAACAATACTAAAACTGGTGAATACGTATTTACTGATGATAAATTAGATTCAAGCGTATGGAACCGTGCATTAGTACAAGAAAATGGAACATTCACTGGACGTTATGTAACAATTCGTGTTACTGGATCATACGGTGATTCTGGAAACAACTTATTTGCTTCTATGGCTGAAATTAGATTCTATGGAACTAACGATCAACAACCAGATGCAGTTGATAAAACTGCCTTAGAAAAAGTTATTGCTGATGCAGAAGCAAAATTAAACGATGCTAGTAAATATACTGAAGAAACAGTAGCTGATTTACAAGCTGCATTAGATACTGCTAATGAAGTTTTAGCTAAAGAAGATGCTACTAAAGAAGAAGTAGCAGATACTATTAAAGCTTTAACTGATGCTATTAATGCTTTAGTTGAAAACAAAGTAGTTGATAAAACTGAATTAGGTAAATTAATTAATGCTGCAGATGAAAAATTAAACGATTTTGATAAATATACTAAAGAATCATTAGATAATTTAGAAGAAGTATTAGATGCAGCTATTGAAGTTATGGGTAACAAAGATGCTACTCAAGAACAAGTAGATGCTGCTAAAGCAGACTTACAAGAAGCAATCGACAACTTAGTTGAAAAAACGCATGTAGATAAAACAAAATTAGATGAAGCTATTGCTGAAGCTGAAAGAGTTAATACTGAAAACAAAACTGAAGAAAGTAAAGCAGTATTAGCTAGTGCTATTGCAAGTGCTACAGCTATCTTAAATAAAGAAGATGCTACTCAAGAAGAAGTAGATGCTGCTATTGCTGCTTTAACTGATGCTATTAATGGATTAGAAAACATTAAAACTAAAAACCCAGTATTAATTAATACTGAAGAAAACAAAACGATTGTATCAGTAGTTGAAGCATCAAGTGAAGCTAAAGGTGATGAAGGAGCTGGATTAGGTACAGCTGAAGCTACATTAGACTACGTTGAAAATACTTACTGGCACTCTAATTGGAAAGATGCTTCAGTTGCATGTCCTCAATACATTACATATGACTTAGGATATGAATTTGATTTAGCTCAAATTAGATTCTTACCTCGTCAAGGATCTCAATGGCCAAATGGAGATATCTTCCAAGTTAAAGTATATGTAAGTTCTGATGCAGACTTCAGTGATGATGAATTAGTTGGAACTTATGACTTCGAAAACAATGGAACATACTTAAATGATCGTTCATGGCATACAATTGAATTAGAAGCTAGTGGACGTTATGTGAAATTCTTAGTAACTAAATCAGGTGGAGATACAGCTAGTGATAAATTCGTATCAATGTCAGAAATTAGATTCTATGCTGAAGAAGGAACAGTAGTTCCTACACCAGATCCTAAACCAGAAGTAAACAAATCTGAATTAGAAAAAGCTATTGCTTGGGCTGAAAAATTAAATAAAGCTGATTATACTGATGAAAGTGTTAAAGCTTTAGAAGAAGCTTTAAGTGCTGCTAAAGAAGTATTAGCTAATGAAGAAGCTACACAAGATGAAGTATTTGATGCTACTAAAGCCTTAAATGATGCAACTACCGCATTAGTTGAAAAACCAGTAGTAAATAAAGCTGAGTTAGAAAAAGCTATTGATGAAGCAGGAAAAGTTGATACTACAAACAAAACAGCAGAAAGTGTTGCTGCTTTAACTAGTGCTATTACAAGTGCTAAAGAAGTATTAGCTGATGAAAAAGCTACACAAGATGCTGTAGATGCAGCGGTAAAAGCCTTAAATGATGCTGTAGCTAACTTAAAAGATGTTGAAGTTAAACCTGAATACAAAGGTTATGATGATGTTGATAGCAAAGCTTGGTATGCTGATATGGTAAAAGAAGCTACTATTAAAGGATTAATGGGAAGAGATGGAAATGTTGGAAACAACTTCAACCCAGATGGAAAAATTACGCGTGGAATGGTAGCTACAGTTATTTATCGTATGGCTGGAGAACCAAAAGTAACATATGCTGATAAATTTAGCGATGTTAAAGATGGTTTATGGTATAGTGAATCTATTGTTTGGGCAAGTGAAGCTAAAGTAGTTAGTGGATATGCTAATGGTAAATTTGGACCAGATGATGCAATTAAACGTGAAGATTTCGCGATTATGTTAAGAAACTATGCTAAAGCTTGTGGATTAGATACTAAATCTAACCAATCATTAGAAACATTCAAAGATTACAAAGCTGTAAGTGCATATGCTAAAGATGCAATTGCATGGTGTGTAGAAAATGGATTAATGAGTGGATCTAAAAAAGGTGAAGAAACATATTTAAACCCAGGTGCAAATACAACAAGAGCTGAAGCTGCGAAGATGTTTGTACAATTATCTAACTTAATCAAGAAATAATTAACTTATAAACGAAGTGAAGAAATTCACTTCGTTTTTTCGTGATACATAATCAAACACAATCATAAACTGTAATGGGTGATAAAATGTACTATCAAAAGATTGGTGAAGGACCATTAGTGGTCTTAATTCATGGATGGCAAAGAAATCATCAAGATATGATGAAAGTAGCTTTAGGTTTAAAAGATAAATACTGCTGTATATGTGTTGATTTACCAGGTTTCAACAATTCTCCCTTAACTAAAAGTTATAATATTCAAGAATATGCTTTAGAACTATTTGATTTAATTCAAAGCTTAAATTTAGGAGTACCTAGTTTTATAGCGCACTCTTTTGGAGCTAGAATCGTTTGGTATTATGCAAGTGTATTCCCAGTTAATAAACTGATAATAAGTGGTGGAGCTGGCTTGAAAAAACCAACAAGTTTAATAACTAAGCTTAAACAACAAATCTATAAAATTAGTAAACATCAATTATGTAAAGGAAGTGAAGATTATCAAACTTGTGATGGTTTATTAAGAGAAGTATTAGTTAAAGCTATTAACTATGATAGTTTAAATGATATTAAGCAAGTTATAGCCCCTACTTTACTCTTTTGGGGAAAACTTGATGAAGCAACACCAATGTGGATGTATGAAAAATTAATTGATGAATTAAATGATGTAAAAGGAGTACTGGTTGAAGGAGGAAGTCACTTTGTCTATTTAGAACATTTAGCTTTATTTATTTATCATTGTGAATTATTTTTAGCAGGTGATAAATAATGGAAACTATTATGGTAATTTTGCTATGGGTTTTAATTAAGAATCAATTAGCTCTTTTCCAACAATATCATTATCAAATAGATCGTTATCTTCACTATTTAAATTATTGTTTATATCATAAATGGTGGTTATATGGAGGATTGATAATTAGTTTTTTAATAGTTGATATATATGGTTATCATCAAGAAGCTACAATTATTTTTGCGTTATTATATTGGTTATTTATTATACGAAATATTAGTGAATATCGTCATAAATTGGTTTATACAATGCGTTTAAAACGTTTATTAATATCTTTAATGATTTTATATCAGATTGTAAGTTGTTGGCTTAAAGGGGCGGTTTTAGTCTTTATCTTACCACTTATAATTATCATTGCTTATTATATTTGTTGGCCCATTGAAACTATTATTCAATATCGATATCGACAAAAGTGTTATCAACAATTACAAGCCAGTAAACAACGTATTGTGATTGGGGGAAGTTATGGTAAGACTAGTACTAAACATATTTTATATGATTTATTAAAATATGATTATGTCTGTGAAAAAACTAAGAAATCATATAATAATGCAATGGGAATAGCTAGTTATGTCTTAAATGAAGCTAAAAGAAATGATATTTTTATTATCGAAGTTGGGGTTGATCATTGTGGAGAGATAGATAATCTTTTAAAAATGGTAGATCCTACAATGACATTATTATGTGCTATTGGAAATCAACATTTAGAAACGTTTAAAAGGGTTGAAAATATTAGAAAAGAAAAATTAAAATTAATTGCTGATAAAGATATGATTCGATATGTAAATCAAAGTCGTTGTGAAGTACAATTAGATGAAAATATTATAACGTATGGCCAAAAAGGAGATATAAGTTATGAAATGATTAAGTATCATGATGAAGGAACTAGTTTTACCTTAAAAATAAAAGCGAAGACTTATCAAGTATTTATTCCTTTATTAGGTGAACATATGGTCGAAAATGTATGTGGATGTGTAGCTGTTTGTTTAACTTTAGGAATGGATATTAAGAAAATAATAACTAGACTTAAATATCTTAATAAAATAGAACATCGTTTAGAATTGAAACAATATGAAGATTATACTTTATTAGATGATAGTTATAATGCTAATGTGGAAGGAGCTAAAATAGCTTTTGATGTGTTAAAAAGTCGTAAAGGATTAAAAATAGTAATGTTTAGTGGGATTGTTGAACTTAAAGAACAACAAGGAGAATGTAATTATGCATTAGGAAAATATTTAAGTGATGCATGTGATTATGTCATTCTTTTAGGAATAAATGCTACAGTAATTAAACAAGGATTAATCGATAATAACTTTGATGAACAAAAAATTAAAATAGTAAAAGATAAACAAGCAGGATTTAATTACTTTCATAAAATTAAACAAAAAGGATGTACGTTCTTGGTTGAAAATGATTTGCCTAAAATATATGAATATAATCGAAAGGTGGTAAGGTAATGGGAATAGTAGTTGCTTTTGGTGGAAAAAGTGTAGAACATGATATAAGTATCTTAAGTGCTATTCATGTAATTAAATCCTTAAAAGAAACTAATATTATTGTTTGTTATGAAAATCAAGATGGAATGATGAAAGCTAAACGCTTGAAAAATAAAAAGAATTTAAAAATGACCCTGTTACATGATTTGAAAGATATTATTTGGGTTAAAAGAAAAAATGGAACATATTTAATAAGTAAATATTGGGAAGAAAGAGTTGATTTTGTTTATCCATGTTATCATGGGGGAAATGGCGAAAATGGAGCTTTTAGTGGTTTTTTAACTTATTATGATGTTCCATTTGCGTTTGCTGATTGTTTAACAATGGCTTGTATTCAAGATAAAGAAATAATGAAACAATTACTACAAGAATATAATATTCCAACCTTAAGATGGTTTTGTTTACATGAATTTGATGTTATTGATGATAAATTAGCAGCTAAATTAAATCGTTTAGGATATCCTTTAATCTTAAAAGGAGCTAGTTTAGGTTCTAGTATTGCCATCAAAGTAGTTCATGATTTCAATGCTTTTAAACAAGGATTTCAAGAGATTTTAGTCTATGATCATAAAATTATTGTTGAACGTTATATTGCGAATCATTATGAATATCAAATTGCTTTATTAGGTAAAAACAATCAGTTTAAAGTATCCAATATTGAAATGATTGAAACAACAGGAGTTTATGATTTTGAACGTAAATATCTTAAACATGATGTTAAGCAACTAAAAGTAAGTGAAAAAACTAAAGAAGAAATTATTCGAATTGCGAAGTTATGTATGGAAGTATTTCAAGTTAGTGGGATGGTACGGATTGATTTTATTGCGGATATGAACAATAGTTTGTATGTGATGGAATTAAATGCTATTCCGGGTAGTTATGCTTGTGATTTGTGGGAAAGAA
The DNA here is from genome assembly GCA_964593515.1 of uncultured Erysipelotrichaceae bacterium. Lineage (GTDB taxonomy): Bacteria > Bacillota_I > Bacilli_A > Erysipelotrichales > Erysipelotrichaceae > JAXJYR01. The sequence goes on along the minus strand of CAZQJH010000004.1, from coordinate 9,033 downwards.
ACGGGATTGCTTTAAGTCAAGTGTTAGATGAATTGAAGCAAATTGGATTAAGTAAATATCAAATAAAAAACAGTAAGAAACTTTCTTATCAAAGTGAAGTTTTAGTTAATGGTAATCATAAAAAGTGATAAAAAGGAGTTAAAAACCTTAATAATAAAAAAAAGTTATCCGCTTTCAAAGAAATTCATTGACAATACTTTTAATTCTTCTTAAAATTTAAGTAAGGAATTAAAGGAGGATATATAAATGACACTAAAAAAAGGGCGCGTTACAGTGCCAACTGACGTTGATGTTATTCAAGATACATTACGTGTAATTGACTTATGGGGAGCAGATGCAATTCGTGACTGTGATGGTACTTCAATGCCTGAAGAGTTAAATGCATTTGAAGGTAAGCAATATGCAACTTACTATACAACAAGAAAGGATAACGAATGGGCTAAAGCTAACCCTGAAGAAATCCAACAAATGTATTTAATGAGTGATTTCGTTACAGCAACTTGCGATGGTGAGTTACGTATTGATATCATGAAACATTACTACAAACCACAATTAAAAGTAAATACAATTAACGATATTAAACGTTGGTGGGAAGTAATTGACCGTACAACTAATGAAGTTATTGATGTTAATAATTGGGATTATGATGAAGCAAGCGGTGAAGTAGTAATTAAAGGAGTTCACAAATTCCACGCTTATACAGTAAGCTTCTTAGCTTTCGTAGTATGGGATCCAGTTCACATGTTCAATGCTTTAATGAACGATTGGGATGATTCAGAAGATGCTCGTCAAATGACTTTTGACGTACGTCAACCTAAAACACAAAAATATGTATTAGAAAAATTACGTAAATGGTGTGAAGAACATCCTGAAGTAGATGTAATTCGTTTCACTACTTTCTTCCACCAATTCACATTACAATATGATGATCAAGCAAGAGAAAAATTCGTAGACTGGTTTGGATATTCTGGATCTGTATCACCTTACATCTTAGAACAATTCGAACAAGAAGTAGGATACAAATTCCGTCCAGAATACATTATTAACCAAGGATACAACAACTCTACTTTTGTTGTGCCAACAAAAGAATACCGTGACTTCATGGATTTCCAAATGCGTGAAGTAGCTAAATTAGTTAAAGTATTCGTTGATGTAACTCACGAATATGGAAAAGAAGCAATGATGTTCTTAGGAGACCACTGGATTGGTACTGAACCATTTGGTGAATACTTCCAAGATTTAGGAATTGATGCTGTAGTAGGATCAGTAGGAGATGGACGTACTTTACGTTTAATTTCTGATATTAAAGGAGTTAAATATACTGAAGGACGTTACTTACCTTACTTCTTCCCTGATGTATTCCATGAAGGTGGAGACCCAATTAAAGAAGCTAAAGTTAACTGGGTAACTTCTAGACGTGCCTTATTACGTTCTCCATTAGACCGTATTGGATATGGAGGATACTTAAAACTTGCTTTACAATTCCCCGACTTTATTGACTACATTACAGGAATTTGTAACCAATTCCGTGAATTATATGAACACGTACAAGGAGCTAAACCTTACTGTCCATTCAAAGTTAAAGTATTAAACGCTTGGGGTAAAGTAAGAGGTTGGGGAGCTCACTTAGTTCACCACGGTATCTGGTATAAAGAAGTTTATTCTTACTCTGGAATCTTAGAAGCATTAAGTGGTATGCCATTTGATGTTGAATTCATTAGTTTTGATGATGTTATCAACAACCCAGCTTGTTTAGATGATGCTGCTGTAGTAATTAATGCTGGTGATGCAGGAACTGCATTCTCAGGTGGAGAATACTGGGCTGATCCACGTTTAACTTGTGCTATTCGTGAATATGTATACAACGGTGGAGGATTCATCGGGGTTGGAGAACCTTCAGCATTACAAAAAGATGGACACTTCTTCCAATTATATGATGTATTAGGAGTAGATCGTGAAGTTGGATTATCATTACACCGTGACAAATACAACTGGGAAGCTAAACCTCACTTCTTAAATGAAGGAGTAGCTAACGACTTTGATTTCGGTGAAGAAATTAAAGCAGTTTATGCATTTGATGAAGCTACAGTATTAAACTGTGTTGAAAAACACAAAGATTACATTGGAGCTGTACACAAAACAGTAAACTTTGCAACTAACACTTATGGTAAAGGACGTGCTGTATACATGAGTGGATTACCATTCTCATTAGATGCAACTCGTTTATTATACAAAGCTTGTTACTATGCAGCTGGTAAAGAAGATGAAATGAACAAATGGTTCTCAACTAACCCATACTGTGAAGTTAACGTTTATCCAAACACTTCAAGCTACTGTGTAGTAAACAATACTTACGAACCACAAACTACAACTGTTTATACAGACAAAGATTCTTATGAAATTACATTAGAAGCTACTGAAATTAAATGGTTTGATATGTAATAAAATTAACTCTGTTCATCACGAACAGAGTTTTTTTGATCAAAAATATGTAAGCGTTTTACATAAAATATACTAAATATAGGCTAAAAACCGGTTCTTTAGGGTTAAAAGTTGGTGAAAATGGTTAAAAAATTAAAAAAAATTAAAATTATGGTTGCATAAAACGCTTACAAGGAGTAAAATAGAATCAGTTAGTAATCCCGATGGGGATTAAAGGAGGAATATACAATGAAAAAATTAGTGGCACTTGCTTGTGCTGGTTTAATGTTAGCTACTGCTGTTACTGGATGTAGCAACAAAGATGCAAATACACCTGTTGAAGAAGGTGGAAAAACTGTAATGAAATTCGATGCATTCTCTGGAGGAAACGGGGAAGAAGTTTGGAAAGAATTAGAAACTGCATTCGAAGCTAAACACGACGACATCGACGTTCAATTACGTTTCGAAAACGATTTACCATCTGTATTACAAAAAGAAAATGCAACTGGTAAATACTCTGACTTAGTATACTACAACTTAGGACAACCAAGTCAATTTACTGAAACTGCTTTACAAACTGGAGAAGTTTTAGATATTACTGATGTATTCACAGAAGTAAACGACAACTTATTACCTGGATATGCTGATTCAGCTGTATCTCAATACTTAGGAGACGGTAAAAACTACTTAGCACCTATCGCTTACTCTCCAACTGGATTATTCTACTCAAAAACTTTATTTGATGAAAAAGGATACACAGTACCTACAACTTGGGATGAATTATATGCATTAGGTGACAAAGCTAAAGCTGATGGAATCGCATTATTCACTTACCCAACTGCTGGATACTTTGACTGTGGAATCTTCGCTATGTTAGGAGAACAAGGAATCTTAAACAGTGCTACTCAATTTGATAAAACAACTTGGACTAGCAACGAAGGAAAAGCAATTCTTGAAAACATTGCTAAATTAGTATCTTCTGATTACTTACACGCTGATACAGTTTCTAACTCATTAGCTGATGGAGGATTCACTGTTAACCAACAAAACGTAATCGATGGAAAAGTATTATTCTGTCCAAACGGAACTTGGTTAATTGGAGAAATGGCTGAAACTACACCTGAAGGATTCGAATGGGGATTCTGTGCATACCCTGCATTCGCTGGTGGAAAACAAGCAGTTTACGCTTACACTGAACAAGCTTGGATCCCTGCTAAAGCTGAAAACCCAGATGCAGCTAAAGAATTCTTAAAATTCATCTACTCTGAAGAAGGAGCTTCAATCATGGCTAAATATGGTATGGCTGCTCCTGTTAAAGGTATGACTGACAAATTACCTGAAGACCAACAAATCTTCTTCTCAGTATTCGATGACGCTAACGTAGTATCTTACGCTGGTACTTGGTCAGCTTACGATGCAACTTCAATTCCTGATGTTGACTTAAACGGAACTTTAATCAACTCAATTAACGACATCGCTACTGGAGCTAAAGATGTTAACACTTGGGCTAATGAATTAACTGACGTATTCACTAAAATTGCTGAAGTTAAATAATTAGTTAATAAACAATAAAACTAAAGCGATACTGTTGCGATATGCGATAGTATCGCTTTTATTATTTGAAATTATGTGATACAAATATACTAGTTTATATTGCGAAAATTGCATTATTAAGGTATAATAGTATAGCATGAAAGGGTTTACGGCACTAACCCTTCGCCAATTGCATAGACATATTGTCTATGAAAGAAAAGGGAGGATCATATGAACAAAAAGAAAGCTGAACGTCGCTTTATTATTGGATGTTTATCACCAGCATTTCTTCTAGCATGCTTGTTCATTGCATGGCCAACATTCTCAGTTTTTAAAGAATCATTATATAACAAACGTGGAATGTTAACTGAAGGAACATTTGTAGGTTTAAAAAACTTCCAAACATTATTAAAAGATACTACGTTCATTCAATCAATGCAAAACATTGTCTTAGTTATTACACTTGTAACTTTATTTACTGTTGTTTTAGCTATTTTATTCGCTACATTACTTACTCGTGAAAAATTTAGAGGAAATGATTTCTTCAGAATTATTTTCTATATTCCAAACATTTTAAGTATTGTAGTAATTGCTGGGATTTTCCAAGCTATTTATCAAAACTCAAATGGGATCTTAAATACTGTATTACGCGGTATTGGTTTAGATGCTTTAGCACTTGACTGGTTAGGAGATCCAAACATTATTATGTATTCTGTTATTTTTGCTTTAATTTGGCAAGCGATTGGATACTACATGGTTATGTATATGTCAGCGATGTCTTCAATTCCTGAAAACTTATATGAAGCTGCGGCTTTAGAAGGTGCTGGTAAAATTAAACAATTCTTTATGATTACTTTACCACTTATTTGGGAAAACATTCGTTCAACATTAACATTCTTCGTAATTTCAACAATCAACTTAAGTTTCATGTTTGTTCAAATTACAACTGATGGAAACTTGGGAACTGAAGTACCACTTAACTATATGTATAAAAAAGCCTTTGCAGGTAACTATTCATATGGTATGGCTGCCGGAGTATGTATCTTCTTATTCTCATTCATCTTATCAGCTATTATTAGTAAAGTCACTGAACGTGATGTATATGAATTCTAGGAGGTAAACAAGTATGTACGAAAGACAACAAAAAGAATTTAAGATTTATAAAATATTTGTTTACGTAGCTTTACTTGCTTTAGCAATTTCAATTTTAGTGCCTATTGCTTGGGTATTCTTAGCTTCATTAAAATCACAATTAGAATTAGTATCAGGTAACCCATTTGATTTACCTGCTGAATTATTATGGTCAAACTTCGCAACAGCTTTCCAAAAAGCTCGTATGGGAGAATATTTAGTTAATACAGTATTAGTTACTGCTTTATCACTAGTTTTCTTATTAGTATTAGCATTACCGGCTTCTTATGTTTTAGCTCGTTTTGAATTTAAAGGTAAAAAATTCTTTAACTTATTCTTTATGGCCGGATTATTTATTAACGTAAGTTACATTGTAATGCCTATTTTCATTACATTATTCGATCTTGATAAACTTATCGGAGTTGAATTCTTCGTTAATAACAAAGTTGTATTAGCACTTGTTTATGCTTCTACAGCATTACCATTTACTGTTTACTTATTAAGAAGTTACTTCCAAACTTTACCAAAAGCATACGAAGAAGCTGCTTATATTGATGGTTGTGGACACTTCACAACTATGTTAAAGATTATGATTCCAATGGCTAGACCAAGTATTATTACAGTAATCTTATTCCAATTCTTAGCTTTCTGGAATGAATATATCTTAGCATATACATTATTAGATAAAGATAACTCAACATTAGCTGTAGGGTTAAAATACTTAATGCAAAATCAACGTTCTGCTGGGCAATACGGGGTTATGTATGCAGGGTTAGTAATCGTTATGTTACCAACATTAATCCTTTACATCTGTGTACAAAAACAATTAACTCAAGGTATGAGCCTTGGTGGATTAAAAGATTAATAAGGGAGGTTATAAATTATGGAAACAATTAAATCAGTAATTATGGCCATCCTGGCAATTGTTGGTATAGGATTGGTAATCTGGGGTCAACGTACTGTAGGTGTTAGTTACTTATTAGTACAATTTGTTGGTCTAGCATTAATTCTAGTAGCAATTGGTATGTACAATAGTAAATATAAATAAAATTGGAGGTAAATAAAAAAATGGCAACTTTATCATTAAAACATATTGACAAGATTTATGATAATAATGTACAAGCTGTATTTGACTTCAACTTAGAAATTGAAGACAAAGAGTTTGTTGTATTCGTAGGACCATCTGGATGTGGTAAATCAACTACATTACGTATGGTTGCTGGTTTAGAAGATATTACAGCTGGGGAATTCTACATTGATGGTGTATTAATGAACGATATCGAACCTAAAGATCGTGATATCGCGATGGTATTCCAATCATATGCGTTATACCCACACATGAGTGTTTATGACAACATGGCATTCGGATTAAAATTAAAGAAAGTACCTAAAGATGAAATCGATAAACGTGTTCATGATGCAGCTAAAATCTTAGACATCGAAGAATATTTAGATCGTAAACCTAAAGCTTTATCAGGTGGTCAAAGACAACGTGTTGCTTTAGGACGTGCAATTGTTCGTAACGCTAAAGTATTCTTAATGGACGAACCTTTATCAAACTTAGATGCTAAATTACGTGTACAAATGCGTAGTGAAATCATTAAATTACATGAAAGAATCGGAGCTACTACAATTTACGTAACTCACGACCAAACAGAAGCGATGACAATGGCTGACAAAATTGTTGTAATGAAAAAAGGATATATCCAACAAGTTGGTACTCCAAGAGAAATCTACAACAACCCAGCTAACTTATTCGTAGCTGGATTCTTAGGAGCTCCTGCTACTAACTTCTTAAATGCAACTATTGATGGTGGATGTGCAGTAATTAATGGACAAAGAATTGAATTACCTGCTTCATTCCATGATGCATTAAAACCATACAATGGTAAAGAAGTAATTATGGGTATTCGTCCAGAAGACTTACATGGTGAAGATATCGTAATGGAAACTTACCCATCTTCAGCATTCGATTTCGAAATTGAAGTAAGTGAATTATTAGGACACGAATTTATCTTACATGGTAAATTTGGAGATCAAAGAATTCAAGCTAAAGTTTCTGCTCGTGTAGAAGCTAGAAACCACGAAACAATTCGTTTAGCTATGGATTTAAGTAAAGCTCACTTCTTTGACAAAGATACTGAATTAAGAATTGACTAATTAAACAATTGAGGATCATATGATCCTCTTTTTTTATACCTTAGACTAATATGCAATACATTTAGGAATATCGAAGTATATTGTTTTAGGTTTGTATTTATTTCATGGCTTATTTATACCATCTATAGAAAAGTAAAAAAGGATAATCTACAATAAAATTAGGAGGTGAATAAGATGAAAAAGATTATCTTATGTTTGTTGATGTGTTTGAGTTGTATATCATATACTCAAGCTAAAAGTGAACGATTGATTGATGAGGTGGTAATTGTCCAAAATGAGGTGATAAATGCTGATGTTTATGTGGCTAGAGGGGCAACCTTATTTATTGATGGGAAAAGTGAGGTGAAAGGAAACTTATATAACTATGGGAATGTTATTGTTATGCCGCAAGGTGATTTAAAGGTTGGTGGTAGTTTACATACCTTAACTTATGAAGACTATAAAAAACAAGAAATGAAACAATATCAAGGATATGATTTTGGTATTTTTCAAAATAAAGGTAAAGCAACCTTAAATAATGTAATTATTAATGATAAATATTTGGATAAACAACTAGTTATTGATGGTACTTATTATGATGTAGTAGATTTAAATAGCACTAAAGGACGAAGTAAATGTCAAAGTAATATTTTTTATGATCAGAATGTTACTTTAGGAAGTATTAATACGAATAAAGATATGTATATTTTAAGTGGAGCTAATGTTACTTTAAGTAAAGATGTAACGATTGATGGTGATTTATACATTTATGGAACTTTAACAAATAAAGCTAAATTAAAAGTAAGTGGGAAAATATATTGTTTACATTATGGAATCTTAAATGCTTCTAATGATAAAAAAGGATATTTATATAACAAAGGTAGTATTAAAGCAGAAAAGATTAAAGTAAATACTAGTTATCTACAAAAAACAATTCCTAATAATACTCATAGTTATAAGAATTTAGTTGTTGAAGCAAGTTTAAGTAATAATGGTAAAGAAGTTAAACGTTGTATTCATTGTGGGAATACAAGTAGTGAAAAGAATATTTATCAAATTAAGTCTGTAAGTTTAAGTAAAGATAGTTATGTTTATGATGGATATGTGAAAAAACCAAGTGTAGTAATTAAAGATATTAAAGGTAAAACAATTGATAGTAGTAATTATAAAGTTAGTTATCCAACGAATGCGAAAAATGTCGGTAATTATAGCGCAACGATAACTTTTAAAAATAATTACAAAGGAAAAGTTGAATTAAAATATAAAATTACTCCTCAAGATTTAAGTAAAGCTAGTATTGATACGATTAATGATAAAACTTATAATGGATATCAACAATCATTCAATGTTAGTGTAAAAGTTAATAATCGCACATTATCACGTAATGTTGATTATCTGGTAGATTATGTTGATGCTATTAATGTAGGGAAGGGTAAAGTTGTAATTAAAGGTATTGGTAATTATCAAGGTCAAAGTGAAAAAAGTTTTAAGATCAAAGCTAGAAGTATTAAAAGCTGTAAAGTAGAATTTGATAAGGAATATGCTTATACAGGTAATAGTATTAAACCTAAACCAATAATAACTTATGAAGGAATTAAGTTAGTAGAAGGAAAAGATTATATCTTAAGTTATAAAAATAATGTGAATGTGGGTACAGCTAAAATAGTTATTAAAGGAATTAATAATTTTGAAAATAGTAACGAAATAAGTTATAAAATTGTAGCTAATAAAAAGAAGAATTTTACGGTTAGTGGTTTACAAACTAAGACTTATAGCGGAAGTGGAGTTAAACAAAATTTAGTTGTGAAA
>CAZQJH010000003.1:0-37460 GCA_964593515.1 uncultured Erysipelotrichaceae bacterium | reverse complement strand
AGTAGAAATACTCACCTGTATATTCTGTGGAAGCACCAGCAACGGAAACCTTCGATTCAGTGATCTCCGGGGTCGAATATCCGTTTACACTACCGTACTCTATATGATAAGAATGTCCGATTTGTACAGTAAACGAAGCAACTCGATCACTCTTTGTAAGAGAAGCAGTCTGCGTGTAAGAGCTATCTGTTTCGTCCACACAAGTAATCGTAGCGATACCGAATCCGCTAGGATCATCAATGTTGATTGTTACTTTTACTGATTCTCCGTCTGCCGGGGAAGATTCAGACCTGTTACTCATATCAGTAGCAAGATTGTAAATACCACTTGTGGAATATGGGAAAGCCGCAAAGTAGTATGTTACACCTTCCGAAAGACCTTCTACGATAAATGGAGTATTTTGATATGCTCCTAGATTTTTGTTATCAACCACCAAAGTTCCCTCGTTAGGATTTGTAGGATAACCTTCTGTAGACATTCTAATCATCACACCACCTACAGAACACAACAGATTTCCTACTGAATCGTAACTATCTGCTGGTTCAAGGAACTTCAATCCCAAACTGCTTTTTGATACAGCGTAAGCAGTAAACGCTCTCATGTTGTTAGGTGCTGTCCCCAGCTTATTCATAAGCTGATCTACAACCCATTTTGCTTCGCTCCATGCCATGTTATGAAACCTCCTCTTTGATATTTGAACCGTCTGCACTGAAAGTAGTATTTTTTGTATGAATCAGAATATCGTTATCATACAACTTCTCTGTGATACTACCGTCCGTATTGAACACTGTCTCTCTACGGAAAGTGCCGCTTGTCTCTGTGATATGTTTTCCATCGGGACTGAATGAAATATCTTTGGCAACGAAACCTTCCACCTTTGTGTTGAGCTCGTCAATTTCATTTTGTAGCTTTGTAGCAACGTCCCCGGACAGCTTGTCTCTGATACTGTCAAACCACACATTGAACAACTGTGTTTGCAAGGCTTCGTACTCGTCCATTTCTGTACGGTAATCAGTCTTGATTGTTGCAATAGCAGAATCCCCCTCGGCTTTGAGATCAGCGATGTAATCTTCAAAGCTCTTTGTGTCAGCTTTCAAAATATCTTCAAATAATACTTTTTGATTGCTGAAATAATTCTGAAATGCTTCGTACAAATCTGTACCATTCTCAACCATCGACATGATAGTGTTGAGAGCTTCATTCATTCGATTAGCTTCCATAGCACCGAAGAATGAGTTTTCCTTGTTGCTATACTGCGTAACGTCTTGGAGTGAGATAGTACCATCATCGTTGTTTACGAGAATGTACTTTTTCAATCCGCTCCAAATTGCGTCAGTATAATTTGTAGGTAGCAAAGTCCAGCTCATTTATAAACCTCCCTTCATTCCGAAATTGAACTGTAGCGTCCTTCGTCCCTCACTTTGGTTCGTGAGCCTATCGTAGAGATCGAGGATTGCACTTTCCAACCTGTTAAGTTCGGTGAATGTCATTGTATTACCGTTATCAGTATAAGTAGGTGCTACACCATACGATCTCTTGATTGTATTGCTGTTGATAGTGTTAAGATTTTCTTCTAGCTTATTTATTTCATCGGCATAGAAGAAATCGACAGGTGTACGATCCTCTCCTAGAGAATGGATAGTAAACTCGTCATACATTTTCAAAGCAAGCTCACGGAGGTGAGACAAGTTGTTTTTGATTCTGTTAAAATCGGTAGCGTTGAATCTGTCTCCAACATACACACCGTCTACCATTTGACCGAACCAATCTGTTTTAGGTGTTTCCCATGCCATACTTAACCTCCTATTCTTCGAGCAGTAACCTTACCCGAAAATGATTGTTTGAACCCGATAGTGTGACGATAGATATTCACACGCATACCTTCGTAAAACTCGTTTTCTTGATACACAATATCTGTAGCGTCAATCTCCGGGTTTCCTCTAGTATCGTACTCGTACTCTATACCAGCGGTATAGTAATCGGCTAACCATTCACAGAGGTCTTTCGCCATCGTCATATCACTTATGAGAGGGTTCTGCCACTTGATTGATTTACCTCTCACATTCAATGTTTTCTTCGCATACTTCTCGACTATTCGATAACGATAACCTTGTACCTCTAGCAAGAATGATCCTGTTACATTGAATTTTATAGTGACATAATAGTTACTCCATTCCACAACCTCTGCTTTACCTTCGGCTTGATCCAATAAAGGTCTATAACCGTAGGAAGGGTCTTGAATGTAGTATGTTTCTACATCACCTTCGGAAACTTCGACTTCCTCATGCACAAGGTTTTCTTCTCTAGTTCCCGGTTGATATATGTAACATGGGACTATGACCTCTTTTACAAGTTCCTGTTTGATTGCTTTAGGAGAGGAGGTCATGTCCTTTCTTGTCATAGTGAAATCTGTAACCTCGCTCAAACTAAACTGATTCAATACGATTCTGTTCTGTGGCTTTTCTGTTTTTGTAAACTCAAGCTCCATCTTATCGAAATCGTCAAAGTCCTGTATGAGAACCGTAGTCTGCTCGATTTCATCGGAACTTACCACATATTCGTCAACCTTTTCTCCGTTGTTGAATGTACGAATGATAAACTCTGCTGGTAGACAATGACCGAATACAAGTCTCAATCCGTGGTACGCTCTGATTGCGTCCAAGCTAATTGTAACTATAGGATTGCTTTCAAACGTACAATCTCCCCCGGAAATTGAACTCGACACATATCCTGTATTCAAACGATTTATACCATCGGAAGGTAGAAAATACATTCCACCATTCACAGGTATGTAATCTGTAGCCAGCGTAGCGTATTCCACTTTTTCAGTGTCATTCACGATTGATTCCACATTAGAGAATGTGGTTTCACCGTTCGATGTAGCATGACCCTCGGGAGTGAAATTAGATTTTATTCTGATACTTCCGAACCTACTCTGATCTAACACACATCGACAAGCGTTTGCTATGATTTGCAATCCCTCTTTATGCTTTACGATCGGCATAGGATTGTTTGTGTACAGGTTTTTCAATCTAGGGTCTAGGTAGTAGTCCTTGATACCAGCGTCAGTTAAAATCTCTTGAGCCAGTGAGTAATAACTTCTTCCTTCCTTGCTGTAAAGACCTCGAGAAAACTCTGAATCCATGTTACGGAATATGTCTTGACAGCGGATAGTAGCTGTATTATCGTCACTTTCCCATTCAGAACAGAGTAGGTGATTTCCCTGTACCCATTCTATTTCGTCTGAATCCGGGAGCTGATAACCGTACATAATATCCATTTCCTGTCCTGTCTCCAAGTAGTTAATGGCTGACTTCGGGTTATCAACATTGAAGTAGTGATCGTAATTCTTTAGCTGTACCGAGAAATCAATCTGCGGCACGTCTGCACCAATAGGTGATACGTAGCTCTCGAGCTTTGAATCCATAACCGAATCATTGTAGTACACCAAACCATAACCGAATCTAATCGAGTAAACTCTCAATCGAGACTGTGGGTTCTTCATACGATAGAAGATCAGTTTAATGTACGTTGTGTTCTTGAAAACCTCCTCTGTAGTCCACTTCGCCATGTCGTTATCTCTAAACTCAACCGTCTGACCTGTGCTACCGATTACATCAAAATCAACCGGGTAGTTCTCACCGAAGTTAATAGTCAACCCTCGGAAATCAGTAGGTATCGTATTGAGACTTATTGTTATTTCGCATAGAGCTTCTGAAACTAGCTCCCTACTTATAAGACCTGTGTCGTGAAACTTCGTAGCGGAGGTACGTCTAGGGAGGAATAGCATTGATCCGTCAACCCTAGTGAAATTCTCCTCAAGTGTTGCATAGATTGTACTATCTCCATGCTCACCGAGTAGATTGCTTTTATCTGAATAATAGAGGAAATCTCCATCGTCAACTGTAGCTTTAGCTTGGGCTTCTTGATTGACAAGTCCGAAAGAGAGCATAATAAACGCTCTCTCTCGGAGAGGAGATTTCATGCTTTCTTTGTACGCTCGTGATACCTTCTGCATAAAATCCCTCCTTTACTCACCTGTATCTATAAGGTTCACTTTACAATCTCTGTAATGTGTAGGTTTTCCGTTCTTATCGAGCCAGTATGGTTCTCCTGTACGGTCTCCGCAATACATTTTGATTGTCTTTTTACTATTTGTAACAGGGTCAATGAAAGTGACGTGGAAGAAGAAATTGCTCACTGCCTTGAGAATGGATTCCCACTGTTCGGCTGTAAGCCAAGCCCATTCCAAACCGTCAATCTTGTACTGATCTCGACCAATTTTCTGACCTACGACAGCACCGTTAGCGTCACGACCCGAGTTTACGAGTGTTGTAACGATTACTTTTACCCCTCGCTTACAAGGAGGTAACTCATAACCGTTGATTGCTATATATGCCATTTTGTTACCTCCTTACGTAGTAGCGAAGTTATAACCGTTTGCCTTTTGCTGTCTTTCAACAGCTTGTTTGATTTCTCTGTTTCCAATCTGTACGATTGTCTGTTCCTCTTTGTCTGCCTGTCTCTCTGTAGCTGTAACCATTCTAGTGATAGAAGGTTCTACGAAGTCTCGGTAGAAATCTCTCATGTCCGCATACATCGAACCTTCGGAGCTTCTACGTGCCGCAGAGGAATCATCATAGACTGTACGAGACAGTGCATTTGAAGGATCATACGACATTTGAGTTGCGTAGTGTGCATTGAGCACATCAGCTTCCGTCAAGATTGTTCTGATAACTGCATTTGTACAAGTGCTCAAGTGGCTGTTAAGTCTTCCGAAGTAACCTCCGAACTGATTCATACCACTTACTATGGAGCTGTACATGATTTGTCCTAACTGGAATCTGTTGAGTACCTCGGTAGTACCATTTACATGACCTACCATTTCCTCTCCATTTTCGCCAGCTACGAACAGTGAACCGTGAGGTCTTGTAGTACCGTTTGCATATTTCGGAATTGCGTTCCAAAATCTCTGACCGCTTATGATACCTCCGCTTGCAAACATTTTTACTCCACCGTTAGCACCTACGATACCTCCGTTCGACAGACCGAAGAACGATTTTATAGAGTTCCAACCGTCTTTGAACAGTGAAATACCTACCGATACCTTTGTTCCAATCCAGCTAGATATAGAACTCCAACCGTCCTTGAACAGTGAAATTGCTACGGAAGAAGCTGTACCGATGAACTTTGAAATAGTAGTCCAGCCACTCTTTATAAGACCGATTGCTTGATTGATTACTGGAAGATTACCAATCCAGCTCTTGACAGTAGTCCAACCTTCTTTCAATAACGATATTCCCTGTGATAACACAGGAATGTTACCGATCCAGTTCTTTACTGTAGTCCAACCGCTCTTAATCAAACTGATAGCCTGTGACAGAGTAGGAATGTTACCAATCCAACCTTTAACTGTCTGCCAACCCTTCTTCAAAAGACTGATTGTCTGTGACAGAGTGGGAATATTACCGATCCAGCTCTTGACAGTAGTCCACCCGGATTTCAATAAACTAATAGCTTGCGAAAGCACTGGGATATTACCGATCCAACCTTTAACTGTAGTCCAACCTTCTTTAATGAGAGATATTCCCATTTCAATAGGATTTCCTTCTACTGCATTTGCGATAGGATCAATGATATTTGTCTTAACCCATTCCGCAATTTTATTGAACGGAAGTAAAATACCTTCCAATAAACCTTCTCCGAGAAACTTACCTACTTCGTCTCTGAATACCGTTGAAGGAGAATGAATACCTAATGCGTCCTTAAATCCCTGTACGAATCCGTCTATGAAATCCTTCACTGCTTTTACTGCTGTGTCCCAGCCTTCCTTTATTCCGTCCCAAATTGCCTGTCCTACGTCAACGAACCAATCGCCAATATCGGAAAGAGCTTCCGGGAGCGTCTCTGTGAAGAATGTCACGAAACCTTCCTTAACTGTCTTGAAGAACTCGGGAATGGTTTCTGTAAAGAACTTCGGTAAGGTCTGTGTGAAGAACGTCTTGAAAGATTCTTTGACCTTTTTCCAAACATCGGGAAGGGTCTTCGTGAAGAACGTCTTAAACGAATCACATATTTTCTTGACAGCTCCTCCAACCTTCTGACCTACGTCATATCCAAACTGTTTCCAGTCAAAATCCTTGATAGGCTGTATAGCCTTGTTCCAACCTTCCTTAATCTTGCCCGGTAAATCTTTGAAGAATCCCGGTACAGTTTCAGTGAAGAATGTCTTAATCGTGCCGCCTACGTTACCTACCCAAACCTTTACATCGTCCCAGTTTTGATAGAGATAGATACCGAGATCAGTCAATGCACCTACGACTACACCGATCAATGCACCGACAGCGATACCTACTGGACCTCCCCATGCACCTAGAGCCGCACCGATAGCACCAGCACCAGCACCAGTAAGGGTTGCTCCGAACTCAACTAGGAAGCCATTAAGGAAATTCAAACCTTCCTTGATAGCAGAGTAGATACCTACTCCGAAAGCTGGAAGACCAGCGACAACAGCGGCGATACCACCGCCAAACAGAGCACCAGCTAGAGCAGTACCCATACCACCTTCGATAGCGGCAGAAGTAATACCAGCTTTTGCAAGAGCGGTAGCCGCACCCTTACCGATGAACGTTCCACCGATGGCAGTCAAAATCGCACCACCGATTGTCTCACCGAAATTCAGCTTATCTATACCGTCTTCAATAATGCTCTTAATACCAGTCCACTCGATTGTGAGACCAGTAATCGTGAGAACGATACCTGTCGTTATTGCGACTGTATTACCTAGACCGTTACCCATGAGAGTATGCAACCAGTTCAAACCATCGAGGAAAGACTTTGACAGCTTCCATAATGCGAACCCGGCGGCAATTTCAGCAACGAGAATAAGGATTCTACCTAACTTCGTATGTAAAAATTCAGCCCATGTGTCTATATCATCAGTAAGTCCAGCCCATTCCTTGAACTTATTGACAAGCTCGTCTATCTTTGTAGTGATAGCGTCTCCGAGGAAGTCATACTCGGGAAGTTCGATACCCAAGTCACCAGCTCCCAAACCGAGACCGCTTCCCGAACCACTTGAACCATCGTCCGGGGAAATAATGTTCAACTCGTCAATGCCAGTCATGGCATTTTTCAGCTTCTTCGCCGCATTTGTAGCGTCATTCGTATTGTCCGTTAGATCGCCCATAGCGTCACTACCCGAGCTGATACCCGAGTAATCTACTTCCGGGAGCTCAAATCCAACAAACTTACCGATAAGGTTGATTACCATACGAAGGACTTTCGCAAAAGCGATAAGATACGGAAGAACTGTGTTGAGTACAGGAATGAAAATATTACCGAAAGCACGAGCACACTGCGTTACCTGTGCGGATAAAATTCTCAACTGGTTAGCTGGTGCATTTAGCGTTCTCGCCATATCACCTTGAGCCACCGTTACCTGTGTCATAATTGCGTAATACCTTAACTGTGACTTTTCAGCCTGTGTCATAGCATTTACGCTTTTCTCGATACCCAAGTTCCATGCTTCCTGTTGCAATCTAGCCACCGACAGGTCGAAACCAAGTCTACGAAGCGGCTCAAGCTCACCCGAAATACCCGACTGTAATTTCTGCATTGAATCTTCAAAAGAGATATTGAAGAAAGAAGACAGGTCGTAGCCAAGCTGTGTGAGGTTCTTCGACATAAGATATGCCTTATCCTCGACAACACCGAAACCTTTAGTGATTGTCATAAACACACCTTGATAACGCATGAACTGACCGGGGTCAATACCCATTACTTCACCGACTGTCTCTGCATAACTTTTAGCTTCTTCTGCGAATTTACCCATAGAAGCTGTAAACAGGTTGATATTTTCGATGTAGCTGTTTGATTCTGTAATACAAGAAGCAATTAAGTGTGACGCACCTCGAATAACGTTGTATGCCATTCTTGCTTTAGCCCACAGATTCATGTAACCCTTTGACGCTGTATTATTCGCTGTGTTGAGAGCGTTCGTAGCGTTCGTTGTCTGCCTTATCTGTGCTGGAAGCCTAGAGAAAGCATTACTAATCGTGTTGAGCTGTGTCGCAAGAGGTGAGAGAGCAGATACCAACTGCTGAATTTTAGCAGTGAATTGACTGATCGTTGTAGCGTCCAGTGCTTTTACTACCTCCGGGATTTTCTTTAACTGCGTCACGAATGAAGTGAGATTATTCTTGCCGAGATTACTCAACGGAGCAAGAGCAGAAGCCAAGTCACGGATATTACCGAAACTCACACCGTCCAGTGAAGATACAGCACTTCCGATGTTTCTGATCTGATTGCTGATAGAGGACGATATTTTCAGATTTCCGAGATTAGATAGCTTCTGCAAACTGTCAGCAAGTTTACTCAACTTTTGAGGAGAATCCCCACTCATGCCATTAAGGGCGGTATTGATATTGTTGAGTTGCGTAGCAACTGCATTAAGACCAACACCGCCCTTTACTGCACCTTTTAATTTCGACAAAGAAGCGGAAAGAGCGTCTATACCTTTTTCAGCCGAAGCCGAGCTCGACTGTACTTGCAATTCGAGTTGTTCGATTGTAGTGTTCGGCATTTATACTCACTTCCTTTCTTCAAACCTTTGATTGTTCTTAACCATAAACGCTTCCATGAAACGTTTACCTTTGTCAGCCACAGCTTTTTCTTTGCGTGTCTTGGCTTCTTCCATTCCAGCTTGAGAGATAGGATATGGAGAATCTACGTAAGGCTGTGGTTTCGTTCCCTTCTTGGCGAAAGCATGAAGGATAGGAGACAATCGCATGATAGCGTCATACACGTACATTCCCTGTAACCACGCTTCTTGATTGAATTTCTCTCGTCTCATTTCCTCGGCTTCCCGATAATACTTGACGAGCATACAATCCTTATCCCAGTATTGTTCTTCCGTCATGCCTATTGATAAGTAATAGGGGAACTTCACATTGAAGACCTCCACAAACGAAACAGGGGGAGTAGAGCGATTCTCACGCTCGCTCCCCTCTGTTGTATAAGCGGATTCATCGTTAGGCAGTGAACCACTTACCAGCTCGCTACCCAGCTCACGTTTCCCTTTGATTCCTCGGGTTCTTCAACAAGTGCCATGATAGGCTCGTTGTACATTTCTGCCAGCTTGCCGATCAGCTCGTCCTTGTGTGTCATGTGAGAGAAAATCTCGTCAATGACTTCCTTCTTTTCAAATCTGTGGTGAGCGAGGAACGCTCCCTCGAAAAGAGCCGGGAGAGTAGACATAGGCTTGGTTTCAACCTCTGCCGCAACAAACCCTTTCTTTTCCATTTCCGAAACCGTTCTACGAGTGAACTCAAGAGTGTACTCTTTGTCCTTGTAAGTGAAATTTAACTGCTTTGCCATGAATTTTTACCTCCAATTTTCATTTGAAATCATCGTTAATAACACCGCCTATAACGGTCAGCCCTCCGCAAAGGAACTGGGTTGAATCCCACATCATATCAGCTTATTCTTCGTCCATAGTGATAGGAGTAGAAGGAGCGATGGTAATAGTCATACCAACGACTTCGTTTACACCGCCACCAGCGGCGAACACGGACAACTGACCCTTGAACTTGAACTTACCGTCAGAACCAGTAGGAGTGACAGTATCGCCAGCTTCCGTACCTCCGAACCAAACTGCAAACTCTGTTTCCTTACCTTCAAGGGCTTTGAGCTTCTTGTAGTCTGTAAGAGTGTAGTTAGCACTGAACTCAAGTGCGTCAATGTTCTGAATACCCGGAATGTAAGTCTGCATTTTATCAGACAGAGTAGTGGTCTCCAACATTTCGGGAGAACCGCCCAAATCCGGGAAGTCCTTAATGTCGATCAACTTCTCAAAAGCGGAACTAACTTTCTGCATGAGAAATACTTTGTAAGTGTTAATAGCCATAGCTTATTACCTCCTGTAAATAGTGTTGTCTTTCGATACGATTGCTCTGTATCTTGCTACCATGCGGTATATCGTTGCGTCTTCCTCGTTAGGAACTGGATTCATCATGGTTCGTGTGAAGCCAAGTGCGGCGAGCTTACTGTCTATCAAACTCATAATCTCTCGACATTCAGATTTCTTTCCTGTCTTGAGGTTAGAGAAGACATTCACCTCGTAGAGCACCTGTGCGTGATTCTCGATACATTCGTTTGTACGAGTGTTTCGATAAATCTGATTATCCACTTCCACCAAGTAAACACATGGAAAAGAGGAGGGAGACTTAACGTATTCGCCTGTCATAAAGATTTTTGGATATTTCTCACGTACCGCTTTTGACACGATACCGAATATCTCTTTTTCTACGTCAATCACCCGAACACCTCCTTTGCAATATCAGATATTTCGTTACATACGGTGGTGATAGCCTTGCTCATAGGCATGGCGGCTGGTGTACCGTGAGTAAGGATAACTTTTCCTGTTTCGTCCTTATAACCCCACACGTTCTTCTTACCGTTACCGTCTCCATATCCACCGATTACAAATCCCAGCTCCGCACCACTCGGGTGAGGGGAAGTACCGGGAGAGCCATTGTAATAGACACCCGAACCAAACTCAATCCAAATTGCGTCTTCTCCACTTGCAATTACAACAGTAACCGAACCTCGGTTATCTACCGACACGTCTACTTGCGAGTGTAGGTCTACGACTGACCCTCCTTTAAGTACGATAGTGTCCGATACAGCCTGTGCGAATCCCGATTGAGATTCATCAGCTAATCGTTGAGCAACCTTCTCTCGGAGGAGATTAGTTTTCTGAATGATTTCTTGTTTGTACTGTTCGAGTTCTTTCAATGCTCGATCTATGTCCTGTTCGGATAACCCGAATGAGATTACCTTCTTACCCATCTACCTTCACCTTACTTATTGCAATCGAGACACTGTTCAAACTTCTTGCGACCTTCTTAACCACATAATCGTGTGGTGTGCTAGTAGCACCGTTTTCATCGAGAGTAGGTAGTGTATCGACCCAAAGTATCGTGTGTTCGTCAATAGGTGTTGCGGTATTATCCATAACGACTACTTTGTCGTAGGATTCATTTTCACCGAACTGTCTCGCAGAGGTTTCACCCTTTGCCGCAGACACGTTAGCGAAGCACTCAATCGGATCACCGTGTATGACATTATGCTCCCCTGTGTCATTTCCGTATTCGTCCAGCACCGGGACTTCTTTCTCATAAAGAGCGTAGAAGAATTTCACCTTATTTCGATTTAGGCATTTCATTTAATCACCCCCACATGAGGAGTGACAGGCTTCAACATGGAAGCTGGTACGTCAGCATTTTCATACTGACGTTGAATACCGTTCTCTGTGTGTTGTAATTGTCCTTCCGCACCTCGCTTGTTCAGCATATATGCGGCAATCTCAACCTGTAAGGTGTCATACTGTGCTGGAACTTCTGTGACAGTATTGTCATACGGATATGCTCTGTTAATGATCTTTCTGCCAGCGAGCTTCAAATAGGTGGATAACACTTCGTCAGTGTCAGAGCCACCGATCATAGCTCGCAGAGCAATCAGCTTTTCTTCTTCGGTCATGTTATCCACCTCCTTCATACTCTACTAGGCGATAGTGAACCAGCCTTTAGCTTTAGGGCTGATAGAAGCCTTTTCCTCCTCGGTGTAAGATACCTGTACGTAACCGTTACCAACCTTTGCGTAGTAAACCTTACCATCGTTGATAGTGGTTTCACTAGCGGCAGTAGCAGTACCCTTGTGAATCTTAACAGCCTTACGCTCGTCAGTCAGAGCAACGATATAATACTTACGAGAGTAAATATCGTTCTTTCTGTGATTTGCGTCACGTTCCTGTTCAATCTCTGTACCCTTCTTGTTGAACATAGTTACTGCTTCCTTCGTAGCAATAACAATGTCTCCCGGAGTAGCGTCCTTCTTGGTGTAAAGATGAACACCACCAACAGTACCTACGTAACCGTTCTTTGCGAACGCTTCAACGTACTTGAGATCGTCCTTCAAGTTCTTACGAATGTCAGCCATATCAGCCGCACATACGAAAGCGAAGATGGAAACACCTTCAAGGTTCTCAAGGTTCATTACGGACTGTGCGTCAACGAAAGCCGCAAAATCGAAAGCAGAAGTTACAACCACCTGTGTTGCTTTCTTATATTCACCGTAAATGTCACCATTCACAGTATTGAACATATCAGTACCCATGTGACGAACACCAACAGGTACAAGCATAGGATCGGTCATTTCCTGTTCATCGAAATACTCGAACTTGTTCTGTGCGAGTGCGATCTCGTACTCAACGTCAGCGTAAGAAACTTCGATAGCCTTGCTGTTACCTTGACCCATCTTGAGCTTTTCAGTACCATCAGTAGCCTTGTATCTGTTGATTTTACGCTTCATACCAGCAGTACCCACAAGAGAGTTATCAACAGTTACGAACTGCTGTAAGTTCAAGTGGGAATTAAACTGATCTTCAATCTCGTTAGAGAGATAGAAATTGTCATAAATCTTATGTGCCATTGTTAATTACCTCCGTATAATTCTTTGTATTCCTCCGGGTGCTCCTGTGAATACGTATAACGCTCACTAGGGGACATACCACGGAGTTTTTCAAGTGTCATTGTCTTTGAATCTCCGTCACCTGTCGGTTTAGGTGTATCTTTAAGGGCTTCCGCACGAACCTTTTTCTCAACTGCTTCGAGGTGCTTCTTCTGATTAGCCATGACCTTTTCAAGATCACCTGCAACCATAGCTTCGGCTGTATCATCAGCCAGCTTTTCTTCGTACCCAAGAGCGAGCAATTTAGCCTTGTTCTTTGAAACCTCGGAATCATGTAAGAGCTTCTCGTACTTGGACTGCAACTCCTCACGTTCCTCCTGTTCCTTCTGCTTTGCGGCTTCATCATCAGTCATTTTCTCTTTCAACTGCTTCTTAACACCAGCAAGCTCGGAAGCTGTTTTATCGAACACGTCCTTTTTGACATATCCGCTGTAATCGGGCTGAACGTCCTCGATTTCGTATGCTTCAAGTGCTTTGATTTTCTCCTCCGGGGTCATACCCTCGTAGCCTTCAATTTTGGTAATATCTACCTTTGCCATGCTTATTTCCTCCTTGTCTTTTAGCGTCTTCTGTGACTATGTTTGCGATTTTAGGTTTCTCTACCTTTTTGCGATTATTGTCTTCTCTGACATATATTCAAGAGGAGTAGCTCACTCCTCTGTAATATCTCCATTACCCGGGTCGTTGTTTTCACCACCGCCCGGTGTAGTTTTCTGTGCGAGCTCTGCCGCCTTTTGCTGTTGTTCCTCGTAATACTTCATGCTCATTGTGTAAGCAGATTCACTATCGGAGAACATACCGCTATGCTGGAACGCAAGCTGTGGGTGAATCTTCGGCTCTTGCAACATCGAGATAAGAACCTGTGACTTGCTCTGAATGGCTTCGTAATTTCTACGAGTGAACTTCATATCAATATCTTTGAGATAAAGATTCAAGTCTGAAAGCTCACGACAAATCTTGAGAACCAGTTTGAGCATTTTCTTCTCGGAACGTTTGAACACGTTCTCTGAATCCTTCGCCCTTGCTTCTGCGTCAGACCAACCATCACGGAGTAGAACCGCAGAACCAGTGTCAGAAGTGGAAGAACCACCGTTACGGTTAGGCATACCGCAGATTGTGAGGATCGCACTGTAAATGTCTTCCTTCAATGTCTGCGATTGTGTCTGATTCAACTCACTTGTGACTACACCAACATCGGCTGTCTGACCGTCCACAGATTTTACTTTGATAGCACCCAGCTTCAAAAACTCCTCATATTCCTCTTTGGTAATGTCGCAGTTAATGAATTTGATAAATGCCTGTATGATCTGTTCGATACCATCGAGACGGTTACTGTCGATGTTATTGATTGCGTCCAGTAGTGGAAGAACAATCTCGAAAGCTCCCAAGCGAGCGTTGTTTGCCGGGTACTCAAAAATAGGAATCATACCGAGAGCGTGTGGCTTCGATTTTTCTCTATTGATAAGTCCGTCCTCAATGAGATAGTAGTAATTCTCTGTGTAGATGGAGTATCGTGTGATACTGTCTTCATCAGTGCAATACTTAACAGCCATCATCGGCTTGTTGCCGATCTCATTCGAGTAAACAACGAATATGTCTCTAGGATCGAGAGTGTACATTTCAAACGGTGCTTCGTCTTCCTCACCCGGTTCGTCCGGGAGAACCAAACGGAAAGCAGTACCACAAATCATTTGCCACTCAACAAGCTCTTGATCCTGTGCGGATTTATCTTCCGCAAACATGAACTCATTCAGCGTTGTGATTGCTTTTACAACTTCCTCGCCACCGTTGCGGCTTACGTACTGGATAGGTTCGCCGCAGAGATAACCAACCTTGAAGGAAACAATCTCGTTTGCTCGGTTCTCAACAATCTTGTTACAGATTTCCGGGCGAGTGTCCTTGACCCTGTGACGGATAGGCTGATCTCCCTTGTAATATTTCCAAAGGTAGTCAATCTCGCTACGATTGAGAGCGTGTGTCTCGAGAGCACGTAGGAGTACGTCCTGTACGTTATCCTCTGTAATAGCACTGACACTGGATTTGATAACACGTCTGCCACTCATTATCCTTGTTTCACTCAATGCTTTCGTCTCGTCAATCTGATTTGCCACGATTTTCTACCTCCCTTCCGACAAAATAAAATGGGTGCATTACTGCTTCGAGAATTAAATCTCGTGCAATAATGCACCCATTTCTACATAATCTTTATTTTACGATTACATTCTAGCACAAATACACGTAAATGTCAACAATGCAATACTCAAATTATAAAATTTTTGCACAATCCGTGTTAATTTCAATCTTACCACGGTCTCGGGAAGACCTCTACACGAGCCCCCGAAAGAGACTGTGCAAATTCAGCCAGCATAGCCATACCATCGGGAACATCATCGTGCTTATTCTTACCAGCAACGGTGTAGGAACACAACATTTCCATCATTCGTCCGTAATCGCTGTTACGCTTATACATACTTTCATCGAGGAACAGACAGTGTTCTTTGACCCAAGCTGAATTGACTATAATCTTGGTTTCCTTGTTGGCAGTGGTGAACTTCGTTGTAATGTGCGTAATGCCGCCCCTTGATTTCACGTCTTGCTGAATCTTCTCGGCAACCCTACGTCCAGCAGAGTTACTCTCGAAACGACAGGCATTTACCTTGTCTCTTACAAGGATTTCGGTAAGTCTAGCGTCAACAACGTTCGGAAGACCGTTATCACACACGCAATCGTTGATATAGTAGTCCTCACCATACACCCATGCCGCCGGGAGGAAAGCGTAGTCCTTTCCCTTATCCTTCGTATCGCACACACCGATGATAGCGTCCGGGGCTTCTTTCGGAAGCTCATAGAACCTACGAAGCTCGTCAGATACATAAAGAAGACCTTCACGCTCGATAGGCTGGTTCATGTACAGAGCTTTCCAGCTCACCTCGTCCATAATGTCTCTCTGTTCCCGGTAGAACTCCGTATTAAACCCTACACCGTATGCGTAATCGAAATTCGATTCATCGTTCTCGTCCATAGCTGGTACGACAATGAAGCGAGCTCTGTCAGAATCTCCGTAATTCTGTTCCAGTCTTCCGATTACATCGTGAACCGACCAGCGTGTAGCGATGTGAAGCTCCTTACACTTATCACCGATCTTACGTTGTCTCAAGTCCGTACTGTAAAGCTCCCACAGCTTATCAAGACGCTCCTTCGACAATGCGACCTCAATACCCGATACCAAATCATCACAGTAGAGCAGTGTAGCCGCACGATAGAGACCAGCGTTACCGCTACCGATAGAGGTAAATTCCAGCGTCTCGAAACGCTTTCTCTTTCCGAGGTCGATACGACAATCCTTTGCGTTGGTGTTACATACGCTCACGTTCGGGAATACATCGTGCCACAGGTACTCACCGTCCTTATCAAACAGACGCAGACACTCGTCATACACACCTCTGATAAATGCGTTCGAGTGTGATCCTGTCAGCATAGGTTTATCCGGGATTTTACCAGCAAGCCACGTCAGATAAAAAATAGCGATAGTGGTCTTCCCACAGCCGGGAGGAAGGGAAATAGCCAGCAAGTCCAGCTTATCGTCAGCAAGCTCCTGTAAAGCGTCCACCACAGGCTTGAGAGCTTCCCTACGAGGTGGATAGAACTTCTTACTAGGCTCTCTGTTCCACTCAATATAGAGGACATAGCTCTCGAAATCATAAGGAGCGGCGAGCAGAAGCACCCTCTTATGGAGATTATAGAACTTATGTATCTCGGAATCAGAAACACCCTCACTCATTACCTCCTCAATTCGATCTGACAGCTTTTTCAGATATTCTACTGCCAGCGGAACGTCAGTCTTCATCGCTTCTCGGCATATATCCTTCAAATCAGTATAGGCTTGATAATCTGCTGAAAACTCGACCTCTTTATATATAGTTTCAAGTAAATCTTTCAATCGAAACACCTCCTGTACATAAAAAGAGTGCGTTACCACAATATCTGCGATAACGCACCCTCTGTCATTTACTCTTTTTAATTTTTAAGTGTGGCGATCAGTAGGATAATTCCTCGTATCAGCCAGTTCAAAATATAATACACCGCAATCGGTATCAGTAGGAAGAACATTATCAGTCCTTCTAGGAAACTTCGTGGAACTCTCATAGGTTATTCCACCTTCTTTCCGTCTATCTCAACAGAAACTTCCGAGGAATCCTCGAGAGTGAATAAATACACGACTTTTTCTGTCTGCCCGGACTGGATAAACTTGTCGCACTGCAAATATCCTTCTGTTTTCTCGTCTGCCGGGACGATAGGAGAAAGCTCAACTCCGTTCTGATACGCTTTGACTGAAATCCAGTCTGCGGCACAGGCACTTTCGGAGCTATTATTCGTGTATGATCCGAAAACTCCTACACACTGTACGTCCTCCTCATTGATGGAGAGTGTAACATTTTCTGTTTTCTCATATTCAAAGCTATGTGGTGTGCTTCCACACCCGGTTAATAGTAACAATACCAAGAGAATAGGAATCAATTTCCTCATAATTCTACCTCCTTTGCTAACTTATACCACGTTGTACGTCCGATTTTCAGCTCCTCACAGGCTTCTTTGACCGTAACCTTACCATTTCTCCACAAACGATAGAATGATTCAAACTCGGGAGGATTTTTCGCATATCTACCGTCTGTTTTCTTGCCCTGTGACTTGGCTACCGCCTTGCCATCTGACAATCTCTCGAGTATATTATCGTGCTCAAACTCTGCGAAAGCGAGTAACATCGTCACCATGAGCTTTCCCATAGGGGTGTTATCCACACGACCCATGTTCAAAATCTCAACGACAATTTGTCTTTCAGTCAGCTCGGTAATCAGCTTCACACCTTCGCTCACGCTTCGAGAGAATCTATCCAGCTTCGTGACAACCAGCACATCGCCTTTTTGTATTTTGGCGAGAATTTTGGAAAGCTCGGGTCTTTCTGCGGTCATACCAGTAAAGGCTTCCTCGTAAATCTCCTCGCAACCGTGAGAGAGCAGAGCCGCCCTCTGACTGCTCAAGCTATTTCCGTCCTTCGCCTGTGTAATTGTAGAAACACGAGCATATCCGTATATCATTTAATCACCCACTCGTTCTTATCTGCCAGTTTGCTTCTGATTACGACTTCACAGTCCATAGCGTCCATAAACTTGAGCAGATTCTCGACCTTCATACTGTACTCACGGTTAATAACGTTGCTCACACCCGATGGTGAGGTATATCCGCACTTTTCAGCCAGCGTAGCGTTGGTGAATCCACGTAACAGCATAATCATTTTGATAATCTTCTTCACGATTGTGACCTCCTTCTTATTATTCTTATTACAGTAGTGGAAGTAGTTCTTTTTTAATTTTTGCGGTAACTTTTGCTAGATACGCACGTATTAAGAGAAAGTTTACGCAAAATCTGATTTTCAACTACTTTTACTACTTCTCGACACGTTTACGTGTATAGGTGAGGGTAATATCGTACCCTAGAGCGTCCATCATATCAACAAAGGTCTTGTTCACGATACCTTCTTTCTTCTTCATCACACGGTTTACGTACTGACCTGTCGAACCAATGGCTTCACCAAGTTGCTGTTGCGTCATGTCTTCTTCGAGACATTTCATTTTCACATCGAGCTCGAAATTGTTTAATACTGCCATGATGTTACCTCCTTTTGTCATAGTATAACACGTATGTGTGTATATGTCAATATGGGGAGGATAAGATTTAGCCTTTTTATTCTTTGGGGATATTTACGCAACTCCCTCGGCGGCTTCCCTCGGGCTCTGTTCCCCCTCCGGGGGTACAGCCGCCGACCCTCTCGAGCTGGTGCGACACGCTCCCACAGCTCGCAGATCATCGGACACAGCCCACACCGGGAACGACACCAGCCACAGGATCAGACACCAGCAACCAACACCGCACCCACAGAGAACACCAACGAACACCCACAGCGACCCGGAGCAGATCATGAGCCACACCAGCAGAGCCACAGCCCCGGAGCACTGCCGCCGATCCTGTGCGGCTATATGGGAGACCCACGAACACCAGCCGCCCGGGGTGCGGTTTCTGTTGAGAAAACGAACACAGAAAAAGAAACACGTAAACGTGTAAAAAATTATAGAAAAAGTATTGACATATACACATAATCGTGTTAGTATAATAATGAACACGGGGACGTGTCAAAAATAATCTTTATTTTACAAGGAGGGTCAATATTATGACATTAAAGAGTATTTATTTTTATGGTAACAAGGTGAGCGAGTATGGGATCAAAAACGGTTTCGTAGATTATGGAACACTGGTGAAAGCCTTTGACGCTGTTCTTAATAATGACATTATGGAGCAGACACAGAGAGCCGATCTAGGTTACTGGGAACAGGTCAGCGGAATGATCGACAACAGCGAGGAGATCGACGAAATCAGAGAACAGATCGAGGAGCTCGAGGAGCAGATCACAGAGGACAGCACCGAGGAACAGGACGAAGAAACCAGCCGCAAGATCGAAGAACTCGAGGAGCAGATCGAGGAGCTCGAGAGAGAACAGGACGAACCCGGCGAGGTTTACCAGTGGTTCATCGTGAGCGATCCGGGGGCTCGTATCCTCGAGGAGTGCGGCGAGATTGTTTATTATAACGAGGTTCTTGATATGTATTTATGGGGTGTTACTCACTGGGGTACAAGCTGGGATTATGTTTTAACAGATATAGCCATTGACTGCGAGGAGGTGGAGTAAATGACACCGTTATATAAAAGATATGAGACCGCCGCCCCTGTTGGGGCTGTGGCTCTCTCGAATTGTTTCGGGCTGTTGGTATTCGAGCCACAGGACGAGGACAGAGCCGACAGCGATTTTATAACAGCGTGGAGCGGTTCAGAGGGTCAGCGGTGGGGCTTCCATCGTAACCGGGTACAATATACCACCAGCGGCAGAGCTTATATAAACAAGGGACACAGCCGCTATTATTTAGACGAAATTATGAGAGTATGAGGAGGGCGAAAACATGACGAAATTTGAAACACTTTGCAACGAGTACAGAGAAAATAAAAGAATGATCGAGGAGCTGGAAGCCATGAACGACAGCCTAAAGGCTGACATTCTCGCCATTATGGGGGACGATGAAACCCACAGCGAAGGAGCGGCGAAAGCCATAAACAAGACCGTCACGAGCTCAAGGCTCGACAGCTCCGCAATAAAAAAGGAGCTCCCGGACGTGTTCACCAAGTACAGCAAAGAAACCAGTTACAAGCGTTTCACGGTAGCATAGAAGGGAGGGCGGCTCTATTGTTTATTGTCTTATGTATTATTATTTTCTTCTTCGTATTGATTGCGGACTTATTAAAAATGAATAAATAGAAACAGCCCCGGGATCGCTCCCGGGGTTTTCTTTCGCCTGTTCTGCCGCTCCTCGTGGGCGGCTTTTCTCGTGCTCTCACAGCCCCACAGAGAGCCCGGAACGCTCCACAGGTACACCAGCACCAGCGAGAGGATCAGAGCCCACAGAGGGCACGAGAGCGAGCCACAGAGCCACACCCGAAACCGGGACACCCTCACAGAGCCCACAGAAAGCCCCACAGAGCCCCGAAACGGTGCGAAGGTATAGATATACCACCCACAGCAGAAAAGCCGCCACAGAGCCCTACAGCGAGCCACAGAGGGCACACCAGCAACAGCCCACGAGAGCCGACCGGGACACCCTCGGACGCTCTGCCGGGGTGAAGCGGTGGAGTGCTGGGGACTTGTGAAGAAAATAACGAGGAAAAATCTCGATCAGAAACCCACCCCGAGACCGTAGCCCCGGAAGTGAGTTTATAGTCGATAGTCGATAGTCGATAGTCGCTAGTCGTTCTGATCCTCGTCAGAGTTGATAGTCGATAGTCGTTTCTGCTGGTCTGCGGCGATGTATCGCTCTCTGATCTCGTCAGCGGAATAGTCGTTGTCGTTGTTGGTGTTAGGAGTGAGAACGTACTCTGTCTTGTCTTGGTAGCCGAAGTTGTTCTTGCCGAGGAAGATTCCAGCAACAGGGTTGACTTTGCCGCTACTCATGTAAGATTCCCACAAATTTTCGAGCAAAAATCGTGCCTTTTTTATAGCGTCAGAGATGGCTGGCGGCAACGCACACATATCACCCTGTCCGTTGACAGGTTTGTTATTACATACAGCCCATAACCATTGTCTCGAATGTCCGTTCAATGCCAATGCCATACCAGCAACAGTCGGTTTCATGTCATTTCTCGCATACAACGCAAAATAGTCGGAGAGACGCTGTTGTACCTCCTCGACATTCTCAAGGTCTATGTTAGGCATGTTGAATAGCTCCATCTGCACCATGAGGAACTTCGTGTTGTCCCCCGGCTCAAGGTCATACCCATTCATACCAATGACAGGAGAGTTGCCGCCCCTCGGCTTTCCCTTCTTTTTCTTCGGTTTCGTCTCTTTCTCAACAGGTGCAAGCTCCGCTTTCTCCTCGGGAATAGTCGTAGCTGTACCCTCTGAAACAGTCTCCTCGCTAGTGGTTACACCACTACCGCCCAGTAATTCGTCAATGTTCATTGTAAAAGTCTCCTTTCTAATTCTTATTCTTATTACAGTAGTAGAAGTAGTTGAAAATCAATTTTTGCGGTAACTTTTTATAGTAGGGGCTCTACTAGCGAAAGTTACTGTAAAAACTGAAAAACAACTACTTTTACTACTTCATACACGTAGACGTGAAAAGATTGTTTTTCAATCCTTTTCGGATAATTTGACAAATGTCACTTTAGATAATTTTTCAATCCTATTCGGATAATTTGAGTATTTTTATCCGAAGTAGTGGATCACCTCCTAGTGTGGCTCAAGGAAATCAAGTGGTTCTTCCACACGAGAGTTTCATAAGTTAATAACTTTTTCCTTTAACTCCTCAATAGTCGTTAGACCACTTGGAAGTCGAGAAGGGTCTTTGACGTACTGACTTACGTCTCCACCGACAGCTCCTCCTCTAGCATAACAAGTGTTACACCTAACAGAATAAGTCAATCTGTCGATTCTAACTCCGATACCATTGTGCCCGGCGAGCTTCGATTTCTTATCCAGCTTCAATTTATTTCCTCCACAGAACGGACACGGTTTCATATTATCCATGAGTAATACCTCCTATCTTCAAATATTTTCTATATCCTTCCTCACCTTTTCTAGCTCTCATTGTTAAATGAGGATTTGCTCTAAACATAGCGACACGTGGGTTCATTATTTCCTTCAAACCACATTGTGATACTATGTCACAAACTGTATCAGCAAACATTTCCAATAATTCTGCTTGGTATGTATCTTGTTTGTATAGTCTAATGGCTCGCAATCTGCTATCAGAATACCCTATACTTTTAGCAAAACCCTTACACGTTGGCACTGTTGCTGTTTCAGCACAAGCCTTTAAGTACATTTCCATTCTGTCAGAAAGTTCCTCTTTGCTTGCGTTCATTATAGAAAATTTTTTACTTTCCATCACAATACCTCCTCTCTGAATGTATACGTGATTTTGTTATCCTCCTCATGTTGCTTCATGTACTTACCGATAGTGAAGATAGGCTTGTTGTCGATGAAGTATGTCTCCCGGTTGTCGTGCTGTGCCATCTTAACTCTGCCAGCTTTCGCCAGTGACATTACACGAGTACGGTTGTACCCATGCCGCTTGAAAGTCTCAAACAGAAACTTGTCTTTCTCTGCGGCGATCTGTTTTGTAATGTTTTCCATTACTTCGTCCATCATAAGAAACCCTCCTATTCCATTCGTATAGTGCGGTGTGTAAGTCCGCACGATGTAAAGTCGAGATACCACAGCGGTTACACTGCACCAAGTAAAAGCTGTGATAGTCTTGATAGATACCAGCCTTGCCGCCGCACATCGGACAGCGTTTGATATGTTGCTTATTCCTCATTGTCAACACCTCCAAAGTCTTCGGGCTTCGGGTCTGATAGAGGACACGCATACCATTTATCGGTAGAAGGGCACTCTCAACCTTCGTAGTCCGGGTTATAGAAACCACAGTACAGACAGGGGTTTTCTTCGATGATCCTCATGCCGACTGTTTGTGCGTAATGAAGTTCGAGCTTTGCTCCTTCTGACTTTTGATAGCCAGCCAGCATATAGATAGCGTCACACTTCATGAGCTCACATAGCCCCATGTCTATGTATTCTCGATACTCAAATCCGAGATTCTTTACCGGGTTGATAACAGCATGGTTCATACTGATAAGTCGCTTCTCGGCAGTCTCGAACTGCTCCTTGTATCGAGGATTGTTTGTAATTGCACCAGCAATATATACTTTCATTTATTCACCTCCCAATAATTCATCAATGTCATAAAACAAAGGTTGATTGTATTCGACCAATTCTTCCACGATCAAGTCGTTTGATAATATATCTTTACAGTAGTAAGCACTTGCGAAGTGATTACCCTTCGTGAAGTGGTGCATACTTGTTGTGTGATAATTTATACGTTTGTCGAAAGCGAGAATTTGCACTCCTTCTTTGAAGTATTTATATCGTTTCTGACCCTGTAATGTAGTAAGAGGGAGAAGTATGGCAAAAGGTTTACCCAACTGATACAATCTTTTCAAAACTTCATCTTTCTTACTGAAAGGAGGGTTACTTACGATAATATCGTATTCTTCCGGCTCGTATGTAAAGAAGTCTTTACCTTCACTCAATGAGCTACGTACAACATCAAAACCATATTGTTTGAGTGTGAGATAGAAAGCACTCCAATACTCGTCAAAAGGACACCATATCTTCTTGTCTTTAGGAAGATACTTCAAAATAGGCTTAACTGCGTAGAAAGGAGTGTAACATTCATCGCCGGATTCTGTACGATCACAGGTCAGATAACCTACATTTACACCCATGCTACATTACCTCCTTCATTTTAAGACCCCAGTAGATTACAAATCCGCTGGAAGTCGATTTCCTATCGAACCATTCCGGGTGACGCTCCATTTCGGAGTTGAACTTACGAGCAGATAGCACATAAGCACCTTCCGACTTCGCCCACAACTTGAATGAATTATATAAGTCCTTTGCCTTGATAGTAGAGTTCTCGTCCCTGTCACAGCGGCTCTCAAGGAACTGTAACACGAGGTCATTGTCTCGCTCGTACTTGCTCACAACCTCTTTCAGATTGTCAGCCATCGTCAGACCACGCTCTTTGTAGCGTATGTACCCACGCACCAGCCACATGAAGATTCCACTCATGGCTTCCGGGCTTGTCAGCTCGTCCTTCAAGTGTGTGTCCTGTTCCTTCGGTGAAAAGTGGCGGTTGAACTCAATAACCTTGATACGCTCGGAAGCGAACAGGGATTTATCAGTAACCATAGGAAGGTCGTTACAGGACAACCATAATGTGAACTGCGGCTTGAAGGTGATTGCTGACTGGTAAAGAGCACGAGCGGATATTTCCTCACCACCTGTAAGCTGTTTGATTTTCTCCTCGTCCAGCTTTCCGTACTCATTACTTTCGGACATTGTAACGAAGCGTTTTCCCTTCAACCCGGCAAGGGTAGGAGAAGCGGCTTCTGCGTCCTTCTGTCTGTCTCCTCGGCAGATCATACCAACCGGGGCTACTTTTGCATAATCACCTAACATATACTCGATAGTGTTGAGTAGCGTAGACTTACCGTTTCGAGTAGTTTTACCGTGAAGAATGAACATACACTCCTCGTTGCTCATACCCAGCATGGAGTAACCAAGAGCTCTCTGTAAGAAGTCCGACTTGCCCTTATCGCCCTGTGTAACCTCGTCAATGAATTTCTCCCAGCGTTCGCACTTCACATCACGAGAAATAGTGTGACGGAAATTTGTCTGCATGGTAATGAAATCATCGTAACGGTGCTCACGGAAGGAGAAGTCCCTCAAGTCGTATGTACCGTTGAGACAGTTAATGAGATAGGGGTTTGCGTCAAACTCCACAGCGGAGATACGAAGCTCCCCGGTAGCGTCCTTGAGGATTCTGTCTCTCATGCGGCGATCACCCATCTTATTTACGAAGCTGGTATAGCTTTTTCGGAGATCATCGTCCTCGATTTCACCGCAGTACAGGATCATAAGTCTTACGAAGTCCTTTAGCTTCTCTGATACGAGGATAGCTCCTTCGTCCTTCCTCCATGCTCCATCGAAGTAGGTGTACCAGCTTTTATGCTCCGGGCAATAACGAGCTTCGTTAGGGTAGAGCATACCGAACAGGTTTGCCATACCCATTTCAGACCACTCGAAGCCCGAGCTTTCTGCGTCTGCTTTCTCCGGGTGATACTGTTTAATAAGATACATTTTTTCTGACAAATCTTCGTCCATGATTACTCGTCCATTGTGTAACTCAAACAGTTCTTGCATTATCCCACCGCCTTATCTAGCAACTGCTCATACAGTCTCTTGTATAGATCACGCTCTGTGATGATGGACTGACTATCACTGTCAACCTGTTTTGCGTAATGAAGTTCCTCTGTCAGCTTGGCATTTTTGGAACGTAGAGTGTCTATCTCGTCCTGTAAGTCCGTATAGTCCTTGTCGTAAGGCTCTGAAAAATCACTGATATAAGATAGACCGATAGAGTGCATTAAACATTCATTAAGAGCCGCAAGCTCTTGACTGGTAAGAGATTTCACATAATCTCCGACACGGTTCTTATTCACCGTATAAATAGTTTCACACATAGCAGTAGATTTCTGCTTACAGATAATCTCACAGTGAGTAGGGAGCGGCTTCTTCTCCTGTGTAGTAAGATAAACGACCTCGACATAATCTGCGGTCTTATTCATAGCTTCATTCGATACAATGATAGCTGGTCTGCCGCTATCACTCTGTCTACCATAACCAGCGTAGGTTTTACCGCCGCTGATGTAAAAAATATCACCTCTGCGAATATCCATCATTTCTTTGAACCTCCTATAACTGTAATCGCACATTTCTGTTTATCCTCAATCCACCACGCACATTTCTCTTTCTGACAAGCTGTGGCTACACCACCACGCATACCCGGAGCAACACTGGTAAGTAGAGGACATATAGGTTTATTGTTATCAGACATAATCATTCCTCCTTCTTGTTCCTTGCATTAGCAAGCTGTTTTCTTAATTCCTCTTTGCGATCCTCGCTCATTTCTACCTTACGAGGAGGTGAAATCTTTACCCACGATGTAGGAACATGAGCGAGTATTGTTTCATCGGAGTTTCGAGCCAAAATTTTACATTCATCGGGTCTCTCTTTAGCGAGCTTTTCAATCTTCGTTTTATATCTACCCTGTGACAAAGTGACGGTGGCTCTTTTCTGTCCGTTAAGAAATTCTATTACATTTTCCATTTTGACACCTCCAATCTTTTTAGGATAATAACGTTATCTTCCTGTGTTTATAATATAACACATTGAGGATAAGTTTGTCAACACGTAAATGTGTATTTTCTTATCCTCTTTGTGTTATTCTTTTTTCAACTTATCGAGTAGAGTTTTACCGTCCAAATTCGTTAGAACTGTAAACCACTCGGATAAGAAAAATCTTTCGCAATCTGAAATTACCCAGCTCGGCTCTTTCCCAGCAACACGCTCACCAGCTCGTGCTTTTCGGTAATCGTCAACAGCAGAGAGTATGATTGCATTTGATAAATTCTCTGCGGCTTTACCGTTCATCGCTTATACCTCGTGACGCTGTTACAGATTGTACGAAGCTCGCTGTTATCCAGCGGAGGATCACACGCTACCATGTTCGCATAGCTGATTTCATCGTAAATCTGTGCCTTGCTGTAACCTTGATTGTGAAGCATACCAGCGAGAGAAGTGAGACAGATATTGCGGCTTCCGTCCGGGATTCTCGGATATACTGGACGGAGTTTAATTCGTCCATTTACGATAGGTTCTTCCCACATAGGAGAGTAGATTTTATCCCTTCCGACATAAATCTTGTCCTCTGTGGATTCTTCCTTCACACCCGAGAAATACTTCTCAACCACGTAGTCAATAGCTTCTTGATTCTCGATAATGTCTCTGTACAGGACTACATTTCCTGTCATAATGAAGTATCGAGCTGTCTTGTAGATTTCTACCCCGGCGAGATTGTTCTTGCCCTTAAAGGAGAGATTTCCCCGAAGCAGTATGTGGAAACCTCTACCGCTTCGGGATTTCTCCGTGTAGCTTCTGCATTTGCCGACAATATCAGCACCGAGGAAACTCATAAGACCGTCTTCATCGTAACCATCGTCAATGTCGATAGCCACGTAACCATTATCGTTGAACACGAAGCCGCAGTAGTCATACAGCCCCATTTCGTATGATTCAAGAGCAGTCTCAAAGTCAGACCATGTGCGAGGGTTCGTAGAGGAAGCGGCTTCGTTCTCCCATGCTTTCATAGGAGTTTTGCTTCCGTCATACGCACACACCCACTGGCGAAGTTTTTTCAATTCCTCGGGGATATTATCATAACAAACCACGTCTCTTTGCTACCTTCCTTTCTAACTCGTTAATGAGCTTCCAAATCGTATCTGTCTTGACACCGTTCTCGTGAGCAAGCTGGTACACCTTATCGGGTACGCTGTCCTCACCACGGTAGATACCGAGAAGCATAACCTGTTCCTTATCGGAGAATGAGTTGATAGCAGATTCACAGGCTTTCCAGTTCTGCTTATCAGCGTCACTCTTGAACTTCGGATTTGTGTGTCGAGCATAGAATCTCAAACAATGATTCACATACTCGGAATAAAACGCTCTAGCCATTATTTCTTACCAACCTTTCCATTGAGATTGTTCTTCTGAATAGGCTCTCCCTCGAAATACCATTCACCTACGTGAATAGGGTACTCGGGCTTGTCCGACTGCACGACCTCGCCTGTGTCGATGATGTGCTGTGCGGCAGATACGGAGATTTCGTTTCTCACGAAATCCTTACCTGTCTTCAACAGACATTTCACTTTACCGTTTGTGCTTTTCAATTTGTACATGGTTCTTACCTCCTTATGTTAATGCGTCCCATAGCAACTGTCCGTATGGGAGTGTCTTGATCCATTCGCAGAACTCTCGCCACTCGTCTAGCTTGTGTCCCCGGCGATATTCCAGCATATTGAGAAAATTCTCATAATTCATGGTTACTGTACGCTTCTGATTGTACGAACTAGGGAGCGTCTGTATCATGTCGTACCAGTAAGCCTTATCCTTGCTTTCAAGGAAAGAATCACGCATATTATTGAGAACCCATATTGTGTCACACAGGTGATCCATACCGAACTCTGTCAAGTGGTCGTGACTGAAATCGTCAATCACAAACTCTTTCGCATGAATCTTGTGCATGGTAGAGCACGAGTTAGCTGTCGTTCCTACCTTGTAAGTATCAAACTCTTTCCACCAGTAGAGAGGAGCAGTAATATCGACAGCTACCATGATCTGACGAAGGAACTTCCTATGTGGCTGACCGCCCTTGATAAGTCTCGTCATAAGATCGTAGTCATTCTGACCGATTTCCATATCGTTGAGATAGTCCTCCCCTAGACCGAAGGTAGTGTCTGATCGTTCCCAGCTATTCATAGGATTTCTCATACCTCTGATAGCGTGGTCGAATCCCCATACTTCCTGTTTCTCGAACTTTATCATGCTTACACCCCCTCTACATGAGAAGCGAGCATATCCGCTGTGTGCGTCCACAGAACTGTTGCATATTTATTCACAGCTCGTGTATAATCGCTCCATTCTTCCTTCTCTGTGAAAGCTCCCATGTGGTATCTAATACAGAGAATTTCTTCATCGGTGAGAGTGAAGTATTTAGAGAGAAGCATTACCGACTTATCTCCGTGACCCTTCAAGAGAGTGTCCTTACGGTATTCGTAAGGATTCTCACCGTCACTCTTTACGTATTGATCCATCTTGCACAGGTCGTGGAACATACCTACCAGCATAGGACTTCGAGATACAGTCCAGTGGAGATTGTGATGTTCTGTAATATCGAGGAGGTGTCTCGTAACTGCAAGACAGTGATCGAACAAGCCGCCCTCGTAATTACCGTGATACTTCGTGCTCGCTGGTGCTGTGAAGAAACCTCTGATAAGCAAATCTGCTTTCACACCTTCCGGGAAGTCCTCACCCATGATTTCGTCAAAGGCTTTCAGTCTTTCTTCGAGTGTCATTACACATCGCCCTCCTTCCTGTGGAGAGAGTGTTCTACGTCAAATCCTTCCGGGTAACGAGCTTTCAGCTTTGCGATGTTGGTCTCCATAGCGTCTCCCATATCAATGTCGAGAGCGGTACAGATTTCAGCGATACCCCACAGTACATCGCCAAGTTCTTTCTTCATGTGCTCCAAATCGAACTCGTGACCTTGATACACTTTCTGTACCAGTCCAGCGACTTCTCCGACCTCGGAGCTTGTAAGGGTTACACCGTGGATCAACATTCCACGTTTTCTATTGTCGGGAATAAGCTCTGTGAGAGGGTCTCTATCATAAGGGATAGCACACGTTCTCATAGCCAAATTCTGATATTCTGTTGCGTTCATTACATTGACTTCCTTTCTGCTATTTCAGCCATTTTTGCACTGTTCAATCTCGTGTCACCGTGTACTCGTGAGTAGGATAAATACCCATTCATACGGTCAATCTTTGTCAGATTACGAGAGCCGCACACCGGGCAAACGTCCATTTCCAGCTCCTCGTGACCGCAATCATCGCAATATGCGAGAGACAGGTTCACACCTTCGTAGAAGCCTTTTTCCATAGCTCGTAAAACGAGTGTTTCAACAGCTTCACGGTTGTAAGATACCGGGTATCTCACGTACTGGATTTTTCCTCCGTTACACAGATTCCAAAATCTACCTTCCAAATCCTGTTTCTCGATAGGAGAAATGTCTTCGGTTACGTGACAATGGAAGCTGTTCGATACGTAAGGTCTGTCCGATACGTTTTCGATGATTCCGTATTTCTTACGGAACTGTTCGACCTGTGTGCCGCAGAGTGATTCTGCTGGTGTACCGTAGATTGCATACAGCCAACCGTCTTCCTTCTTGAAATCTGTCACCTTTTCGTTGATATACTTCATTACCTCGAGAGCAAATCTACCGTCCTCAACCAGCGATTTTCCGTTGTACATTTCCTGTAACTCATTTAGAGCAGTAATGCCGAAGGAAGCAGTCATAGGCTTGAGCAGTGGCTTGATTTTATCGGAAGGTTTCAAGTGTCCTCCGTAGAAGCCGCCCTCACAATACTGGATAGGGTTCGTTGACGCTTTCATTTCCCCGAGATACTCATAGGTTCTCTTGTGGATTCCTCGGATCATTTCGAGGTAGTAGTCCAGCACATCGTAGAAGTTCTTCGATTCCTTCCTTGCTTTCGCAAGAATCATAGGTAGGTGAAGACTTACAGCACCGATGTTGAATCGTCCTACGAATACAGGCTTATCGTCTTCGTCTGCCGGGTTCATGCCGCCACGCTCGTACCACGGTGACAGGAACGCTCTACAACCCATAGGGCTTACGACACGTCCGTATTTCTTGTACATTTCAGCCACATAACCTTCCCCGGTAAGAGATAACCAGTCCGGGTACATTGTCTTGCAACTGCAATCAATACCAGCTTCAAATACATCGTGATTGATACAACCTTCTCCGTGAAGGTTCTTATCGTAGAGAAATACCAGCTTCGGGAACAGCACAGGCTTTTTATTTCCTTCCTTACCCTGTCCCTTCATGTGAACCTCAAGGAATGTAATAGAAGCCATTTTACCGAATACGTCAGTAGCAAGACCGAATGTCATGGTGATGAATGGATAATCACCTCGGCTACTTCCTACGGTATTGAGCTTCATTTCGATACCTTGAAATCCTTGCTCGAAGTCACGCTTGATCTTCTTCATAGCGTAGTCAGCGGCTTTGTTTGCACAATCCTGTGTAGGTTCTTTAATATCGAGAATATCGAGATACTCTGTAAGATACTTGTCGTAAGACTTTTCAGCGTAAGGAGAGAGGATTTTATCTACCTCGGGAACTGTGAACCCTCCGTACTGCTGTGAAGCTGTCGCAAGGATAATATCTCCCAGTACATCGAAAGCAGTGTCAAGGGTCTTCGGTTCGTTGTACCAAACGTTACCCATTTCAAATCCACCGCTCATTACTGCACCAACATCGCACAAACAGCAATTCATCGTGTCAAGCCTTGCTGACTGATCGTGTATGTAGATGTATCCGTCCTTACAAGCCTGTAACTCGTCCTGTGTCATAAAGAACTTTCTGTACAATCTCTTGTTCAAATCGTTGAAGATTAGACACCTTTTCGTGGCAACAAGTGTACTATCAGTGTTGGCATTTTCCTTATCGCCCAAGAATCTGATTGACTGTGACTTCTGATAAACCTCGTCCATCATGTGAACGAAATCTTTCTTGTAGTTACGGTAGTCCTTGTAGGATTTTGCCACGGTAGGGTTGAACTCCTCGAGAGTACCTTCAACTACGTTGTGCATATCAGCGATAGGTACGTTTTCCTTACCCATGAGATTGAGCTTATTCTCGACCATCGCTTTAATTACTCTGAAATCTCCATCGGTGAGTGTAACCATTACTCGACCAGCGGACTTACTTACTGCCGCTCTGATCTTCTCGAAATTGTACGGTTCGAGAGTACCGTCTTTCTTAATGACGTTCATGTAATATCACCTCACCTTTCTCGATTGTCTGTTGTACGTCAATTACTCGCTGGTTCGTACTGCCAGCCCACGGATAATTTACGTCTTTGAGTTCCTCAACGAATTTACCGTCTACGAGAACGTCTACGTACTTCATAATCGCCATCATGCGTTTATCCTGTTCGATCTGCTCCCATGTGTACCCGGTGTAAATCCAAATTGTCTTATTGTGGAACTTCTCTTTAATATCCTTACAAAGAAGAAATACCGTACCTTTGTTGGTAGCGAATAGAGGGTCTCCTCCGCTGAATGTGATACCTGTAACGTGCTTCTTATTCAGCTCCCGGAAAATCTCTTTACGTTCTCTGATACCGAACTTGAGACCATCGTTAGCGTCCCATGTAATAGGGTTCTGACAACCTTTACAGTGGTGCTCACAACCAGCCAACCACAGAACTACACGTAAACCATCGCCATTGTTCATATCGTCTTTGGTAATGTTGTGATAGTTCATATCTTAACCGCCTTTCCTCCCAACTCGATATACTTGTTCATATACCAGTCGGCTTTCTTCATATCTTCCTCGCCATTCTTGAAAACAGCTCTCTTGCGGTACTTCCATACATTGAGTAAGCAGAAGTGCATTGTAGCTGTCTTACCGAAAATAGCGACCATTTCGTCTATACACTCCATGCCACCATCTTGACAGTAGTGTGCTGGGTGATTTACATTATCAAAATCGCTCATTTCGTCCTCCTTAAAATCGGGGAGAGGAGAACCCCTCCCCGGTGGTGATTATCCTAAAAGGCTATCAAGGTCTAAACCGCCTTTAGCTGGTGCACTCTGCTGAACAGGTGCGGCGGCAGTAGCAGTAGGTGTAGGAGCGGAAGCCTTAACTCCGTCACGACCCATGTTAAGAGCACGAGCGGTAGGTTCTGTGTCGAAACCGTCTGCCGGGGACTTGTCACCCAAGTTTGCGAAGGTAACAGTCTTCGTAGGATCATTCTTGTTAGGCTGTTTCGTGTGAGTAACCTCCGCACGAATGTAGTGGTCGATAAGCTCCTCAATATCAATGTCCTCACGAGAGAAATCGTTGAGAGCTGTCTTTGCGAAATAACTGAAAGCGTTGAGAGCTTTTTCGTTATATTCATCATCGGAGTTCTTGATAGAGAATCTCTCTTGATGTGTCAGACCACTTGCTGTCACGAGTTTGACTACGATACGTCCAAACTCCTCGTCATAGGTTGCGTCATAGATACGGAAAACGTATTCTCCTTCCGGGATAACTACGAATCCGCTAGTCATAGGTATTCTTGCCATTGTTAAAATCCTCCTTAAAAAATTGATTTCTTTGTTGCGTTGGTGAAGAAGATTGTCGTAAGCTCCCAAGCCTGTTCCTCTGTGAAACCAGCTTTGATATAGCTCATGTACATACGATGAATGTCCTTTGCACCTTCATCGAACTGCTCGTCTTTGAGAGCTTCTTCTCTCTGTTCCTCGAGCACTTTGACCTCCTCATTGTGAGCCTTACGAAGTTCACAAATCTGATTTGTAAGTTCCTTTGCATTTGCCATGATTACTTATCCTCCTTATTCTTAATTGCACTTACCGTCATACGGTAAGAAGTTTCCTGTGTAGTAGTGGTGTACTTATCGAAGATACCGTCAGCCTTGAGAGCTTCCTCATTGACCTTCGTAACGTCCTTTGTGGTACGTGCGAGAGACCATGTGTACTTGCTTCCCTTGACTTCCACCTTCTTATCACCGTCACGGAACTGCTTCGTAGCGTGTTCCTTGATGATTTCATTGATCTTCTTGAGACGCTTTTCCTTATCAGCGATAGTGGCTGATACAGCGTCAATATCACTCTTGAGACCTTCTGCTTCTGCAATCAGAGCTTCAATGTCTGTCTCGGGTGCGAGAGTGTTTGTGCGGAGTGCCGCAAGGATTTCAGCGTCCTTCTTTTCATCGAAGACAGGAGAGATACCAGTGTCTACGTGTTCAGCCCACCATTTCTCAACCTGTGCCACCTTATCAGCGAAATCCGGGTATCTCTCGGAAACCTTGAAATCCTTCACGATGGTGTTCTTAATGCTAGGCACATAAGCGTCCGGGTTCTCGTAGTCCTTTTCCTCAAGGAAGGAAGCAACCATGTAGACTTGATCCACACCGAGCAACCAAGCGTAAAGAGCCGCCTGTAATGCGTAATACTCGGGAATATCGTCTTTCCAATCCTCAATACGCTTTGTGGTCTTCATTTCCAGCACAGCGTCAACTTTTCCGTCTTCATCGGTAGAGAGGTAGTCCCACATACCACCGAGGTGAGGATTCTCCGGGAAGAAATCTCCCCAAGTCTTATTGAAGTAGTCAGCACCGTAACGATCAGTAGGGGAAATCAAATCCATACCGTAGGACTTCTTCATATAAGCCGCCTGTTTAGGTTCGATGGTCTTACCAGCGATGGTGTAGATAGTGTCCTCGAATGGAAGCTCGAATGTCTTGGTTATTGCACACCACATTTCAAACGGAGTGCTCCATACGTTTGAACCGAGAATAGAAGCGAAACGAGTACCTGTGACCTTCTTCGTCTTCTTCGGAGGAGCAACCTGTAACTGATTGCTCTCCAACCACTTAATGTCAGCCATTATGCCTGTCCTCCTTCCAGCATTTCAGAGATACGGTTGATAAGGGTCTCGCAATCGGACTTGCTGATTACTGTAAATCCCTGTGTCTCAACAGCGATCTTCGCAATCATTTCTTCCTTGCTAGGGTCTTTATCCTTGAGCTTCTTGAGAACTGCTTTCAGACCTTTAATCTGCAAATCGGAAGCGTTCTCTGCCGGGGCTGTAAGCTCCTGTTTTACTTCCTGTCTCTGCTCGGGAGTAGCTGGTGCTTTCTTCGGAGCTTCGGCTGGTGTATCGTTGGTAATCTGCGGCTCGATTTCGTCATTCTCTACAATATCCATAGCGATCATGTACAGATAACGTCTCATGTAGGTGATGGAAGAACCGAGAGCTTGCATTTCGTTTGTGACCTGTTTACCAGCGTTGCTCACGATAGGAGCGATCTGATTGAACGGAGCTTCAAACTCGATTGTTTCCTCGGGAGCGTCACAGTTTACGATTGTCATGTAAGCTGTTTCGTTGGTGAACTTATCAATAGCGATAAGACCAAGCTCCTTGAAAATCTTTGTTACTGACGGAACAATGTCGGTAAGCTCGAAATACTTAAAGCCTACATTCATGTTCTTTCCCGACTTCTCAACACCATCGTTGAGGAACTGTGATCTAGCTTCAATGAGCTTCTGATACACGTTCATAGGTTCTTTGGTTGTTTTTGTTGCTGTTGCCATGTCTTTTTTCCTCCTAGATTTTTTCTCGGGCTTAATACCCATAAAGTCATTTACACGTTTACGTGCCATTTCGATGTAGAAGGTTTTATCCACATCATTGATTGTCAACTGATTATCGTTGTCGATAATACAGTGTTCCGGGAGCGATTCAATTTTGGCGGTGGTATCGTCCTCCGCTTTCACCTTGAACAGCTTTCCGTATCTAGTGTCTGCTGTTGCATAAACACGATTCACTTTTTGTACCTGTTCTTTTCTATCGCCTACAACGTGGTACGCTTCCTTGTACTTCGCACCAGCTTTGGCGATGATCTGAAACTGGAATATGTCATTACAATTCTCGATTGTCTCCTCGACAGGAGTACCGTTTACGAAGTATTCCTTGAGAGCAGTAGCCACAATGCAACATGAATTGTTGATATTGAAAGCACCGACAGTAGAAATACCCTTAACGAGATAACCGCCTTTTGCTTTGGCTTTTCCTCCCTCTTGGATTTCAACGTAATTGTTCACGTCCTTTTGAGCTATCTTGATAACCGAATCTGTCTCGAGCTCGAACCCGGTGCGGCTCTGCCATTCATTGCAAATCTCGTCAAGCTGTGAGAGATATTCCTTGCGGCATTGAACCATGATACCGTCTGTGTTGAGCTGAACGATTTTCAGTCCCGGTATGTCTTGATAACAGTGTCGAGCGAGCTCCAATAAGTAGAGCTGACCGCTGATACACACCGAACGTCCCATGAGAGGGTCATATAGGTCGTTGTACTGATTCAGTAGACAACCGTATGTAGTGTTACATACCAGCTTCAAAGCGTTTGCTGTGGCTATGTCACCAGCGGCTTTCGCTTTCATACGACTTTCAAGTACGTTCTCATACACCTGTGGCGAAGGAATGTTGCGGCTCGTATAACCGTTGATGGTACATAAGTGAGGGTAGTAGCTTCCAACGTCTTTATTACGGATTGCTTCTTCCGGGTCTTCCTGTTCGCTCCAAAAGTAGTTAGGGATTGCTCCGTGAATACCTCCGAAACCAATCGTTACAGGACATTCACCTACGCTGATTTCCAGCTTCGATTTGAAGTATTCTGCGTCTGAAATACTCGGGTCGTACATTCTGTCGAAGAAATCAAATACCTCCTGTGGAATGTACTCACGTCTCAAGTTATCCGGGTAAACGTACTGTCTTTCATCGTCATGCTTCTGTGCTGTGGCTTTCAGCATAGCGGCAGTCAATTTACCGTTTGTCATAGCCATAGCCTTTGTGTCCGTAAGTCCAGCCATTCGACCTAGATTTATTTTGTTCTTGAGATAATCTTTACGAATCTCTGTCAGCTTCTCGGTAGCGTCTACATCGTGCTTACAGTAGAAGATTGTCTGATC
Source organism: uncultured Erysipelotrichaceae bacterium (assembly GCA_964593515.1). Classification (GTDB taxonomy): domain Bacteria; phylum Bacillota_I; class Bacilli_A; order Erysipelotrichales; family Erysipelotrichaceae; genus JAXJYR01. The sequence continues at coordinate 1,579 of CAZQJH010000003.1, read as the reverse complement.
GAGCTCCTCTTGTGTGAGAGGTCTGTCGAGATTGAAGTCAACCTCTGTTTCCTGTATGCTGATACCCATGTGACCTTCGATTGCTTTCAGAGATAAACCCTGTTGCGTATCGTCCCTTATATCCACGTTATTGAAGGAGAAGTAGAACCCATTTAATAGGGGGTACTGCCAGCCTTGATTACCAGCGAAAATGTAATCATTGAGCTGTTTGATCTCCTGTGGAGAGAGGTCAGCACATATACCTTTGATGATGTACTGGTCGTAGTGCTTTGAGTTGAATCCGATGTAGATAGCGTCTTCGCTTATGCAACTTCGCAGAGCTTCGTTGTCGTTATGAACGACTGTGAATATCCCGGTCTCTTTGTCCTTGAATACTACGATCCAGTCGTGGGAGAAGACCTCACAGTCATAAGTGACTATCTTCATAACTAACTCCCTTCCACGAAGTAACAACCGTTCTTTCGATAGGTCGTACATCGTTTTTTGTACGCTTTTACACACCAGCCGATGTTATCCACGAAGTCATAAGCAATCGGTTCGGCTTTTCCTTCACAGGTTCGAGCAATTCTGCCTATCGACTGGGTAATTACTGCATAATCTTTTTGCGGTGTTGTCATGTACAAGCGTTCCAGTCTAGGAACGTCCAGCCCTTCTTTAGCGAGAGAGTATGTGGCAAAGAGGAAATCTTTTCTGCCGCTTCTCATATCCTCGAGAGCTTCTTCTCTGACTTCACCTTTGGTCTTACCATCAATGTAAACAGCTCGTCCTCTCAAATCTGCCGGGAGCATATTCATAAGCTCCTGTAAATGATTTGTTCTGTCTGATAGAATTAGTGAAGGTCTGTTCTGCTCAACTACTTCGTTGACTATCAACCTGTTACGGTCTCTGTCTTCCGTGAGATAGTTAATGAGCTTCGCAAAATTCAATGTACCGTCCGTGTTCTGACAGGCTCTTGAGACAACCGTCTGTGTGCCTACCGGGAAGATACCAACCCTCATAATTTTATCTGCGACTGCTTCTTCCGGGACGATGTGAGCAACCTTGCCTAGTAGGGAATAGGTAGCCTGTATCATTCCGTCAGCCCTGTGTACCGTGGCTGACAATCCGTACTTGTGGCGAGCCGCCAAGCTGTTTAATACCTTGCTGAACTGCGTAACCGCTGTGGGTGATCCAGCTACTCGGTGACATTCGTCAACGATAATGCAATCCCAACGGTATCTATATAGAGATAAGTCCAGCTTCGAGAGCGTCTGTACTGTGGCGAAGGTTATTCCCTCACCGATATTGACCTTGCCCTCTGTGATTGTTCCTATGAGACGTTTGTCGATGTATCTCTCAAAACGCTCCTTGCTCTGATTGAGCAAATCCTTTGTGTGAGTAACCCATAGAGTGTTACACCCGAGCTCGCTCACAATACCTACACCCATTTGCGTTTTACCGCTTCCAGCCGGGGCTTGTAAGATTCCGTAGTGGGCTTTAACCATAGCTTTGACTGCTTCCTCTTGATAATCGTAGAGGGGTATCTCCGCTTTGAAATCGACCCTTTGTTTTGCTCCGAAGTCAGCCACAAGCTCTGTGT
>CAZQJH010000002.1:0-39850 GCA_964593515.1 uncultured Erysipelotrichaceae bacterium | reverse complement strand
GATATAAATGTATTTATAGAAAGGAAATGATAATATGAGTAAAACAGATAAGAAATATGAAGCGTTGTTTACTCCTTGGAAAGTAGGTAACGTGGAGATTAAAAACCGAATTGTAATGTGTCCAATGGGTGGTACATCATTATTTGGTTGGTTTGAACTTGCTGGATGTCACTTTGATAAAGAAGCAGCTAATTTCTTTCTAGAAAGAGCTAAAAATAATGTTGGTTTAATTATTCCAGGTATTGCTCCTTTACGTGATACATTTTGGGGTAAATGGTTATGGCAAAATCCTAAAATGTTTGATGAATTACGTGAATATATGAAAGAAATTCATAAAACTGGGGCTAAGTTATTTGTTCAACTTACAGCTGGAATGGGGCGTTCATGGGCTATTACTGAACTTGTTGCGCCATTACATAAAAATAAAATTACGCGTAAATTAATTAAGCCGGTAATTGATACTTCCCATGAGTTAGCTTCGCCATCGCCTCAAAAATCACGTTGGGCACATGATATTGAATGTCCAGAAATGAGTGTTGAGCAAATTCATGAAATTATTGAGGCATTTGCGAAAACAGCTAAACTTTGTAAAGATGCTGGAGTAGATGGAGTTGAAGTTCATGCGGTACATGAAGGATACTTATTAGATCAATTCTCGATGGAATTCTTTAATAAACGTAATGATGAATACGGTGGAAGTTTTGAAAACCGTTATCGTTTTGCAAGTGAAGTTGTGAAGGCAATTAAAGAAGCTTGTGGAGAAGATTATCCTGTTTCATTACGTTATTCGGTAGAATCAAAAATGAAAGGCTTCTGTGAAGGAGCTATGCCAGGTGAAGATTATGTTGAAGTTGGACGTAATATGGAAGAATCTGAAAAAGCAGCCAAGTATTTACAAGATGCTGGTTATGATATGTTGAATGCGGATAATGGAACATATGACTCTTGGTATTGGGCACATCCACCTATGTATATGCCTGAAAACTGTAATCTGGAAGATGTGGCCCATATTAAAGAATTTGTAGATATTCCAGTAGTATGTGCAGGTAGAATGGACCCAACAGTTGGAGCTAAAGCAATTAGTGAAGGACGAATTGATGCACTAGGGGTTGCTCGTCAGTTCTTATCTGATCCAGAATGGATTACTAAATTAATTGAAGATCGTTTAGAAGATATTCGACCTTGTATTTGTTGTCATAGTGGATGTTTTAATTTCTCATCTTCAAAGGGACATGCGAATACGCAAGATTTAAAAGATACAATGGGACTTGCACGTTGTGCTTTAAATCCAGAAACGATGCAATCAAAGAAATACTATCTAAAACCAGCTAAGAAACAAAAGAAAATTGCTATTATTGGTGGTGGTATTGGTGGTATGGAAGCGGCTATTGTTTGTGCTAAACGTGGTCATCAAGTAACCCTTTATGAAAAAAGTGATAAACTTGGAGGAGTATTTATTGCTGCTGCATCACCATCTTTTAAAGAAAAAGATCGTGATTTAATTGCTTGGTATCTTCGTGAAGTAAGTAAATATCCAATTAAAGTTAATATGAATTGTGAAATTAAAGATATTACTAAGTTAGATGCTGATGAAATTATTATTGCAACCGGAGCTAAAGCTAGAACTATTCCAGTTGAAGGAGTCGAAAGAGCTATTGAAGCAACTGATTATTTATTAGGTAATAAAACAGTTGGTGATAAGGTAGTTGTTGTCGGGGGAGGACTTACTGGTTGTGAAATCGCTTATGATTTATACTTAAATGGTAAAGAACCGATAATTGTTGAAACGCAAGATGACTTAATTACGACACCAGGAATTAGTCTTGCGAATACAAGTTATTTACGAGATTTCTTTAAAACTAATAAAGTGAGTGTATATTTAGAAACTTCATTAGGTAAAATCAATGAAAATGGGGTTACTTTAAAAGATAAAGCAGGAAATAGTTTTGAAGTTGAAGCTAATTCGGTAATTTTATCAGTTGGATATAATCCAGCACCACTAGTTGAAAAAGCTAGACATATTCATGTTATTGGAGATGCTAATAAAGTAGGAAATCTTCGTAGCGTAATTTGGGGTGCTTGGGATGTTTGTATGAAATTATAAGGAGTGAAAACATATGATTTTAAATAAAGAACAGCAAGCTATTCTTGATGGTGAAAAAGGTGAAACACTAGCGAAGGTAATGAAAACCTTAGTAAAATATGGAGAAGCTTTTGAAGCTGAAAAATTAGTACCAATTACTTCAAAATATAATCATTTAGTAACTTCTTTTGGATTAAAAGTTATGTCACCGGTATATGATTTAATGCAACAAATTTTAGATGCAGGAGTTGTTTCAGAACAAAAATTCTCAGTTGATCCTCGACCAATTGATAAAAATGTTCCTGCTAACTTCCTACAAAATTTAGTTTTTAATAAATTTATGTATACGAAACAAGATTTTTATGAAAAACAATTAGCTCAATTAGGTTTAATGGATAAGAATGCTTTTACTTGTACTTGTTATATGGATGAAGTAGGGAATACACCTAAAAAAGGTGATATTCTTTCTTGGGCTGAATCTAGTGCAGTTGTTTATGCTAATTCAGTTTTAGGAGCTAGATGTAATCGTAATTCAGGTATTATTGATATTATGGGTTCAATTGTTGGTTATGTTCCATACTTTGGTTTACTTAGTGATGAAGGAAGAAAAGCGACTTGGATTATTAAGGTTCAAACAACTAAAAAACCTGAAGCACAATTACTTGGTTCAGCGATAGGAATGAAAGTTATGGAAGATGTTCCATATATTATAGGATTAGATAAATGGATTGGTAGTGAATTAAATGATGCAACGCGTGCTTATCTTAAAGATTTTGGGGCAGCAACTGCATCAAATGGAGCGGTAGGACTTTATCATATTGAAAATCTTACGCCTGAAGCAGTTGAACTTAAAGAAAGTTTAATTGTTGAAGGAGCTAAAGAATATATTATTGATGATGCTGAACTTGAAAGAGTCCAAAAAAATTATCCAATTGTTTGGAAAAATCCAAATGCTAAACCTAAACTTTGTTTTGTTGGATGTCCACATCTTTCTTTAGAACAATTAAAAGAATGGACGATAAATATTGAAAATGAATTACAAAAGAATGGTAAGAAGAAAGTGGTAGTTGATACGGTATTTACAGCAGCTCCAGGAGTATTAGAAAAATTTGAACAAACTGAATATGCTGCACGTTTAGAAGCGCTAGGAGTTGTTACTTCTTATATTTGTCCATTAATGTATATGAATAATCCACTTTGTAAAATGATGCCAGTTATTACTTCATCAAATAAACTTCGTACTTATTCAAGTGCTCGTTATTATACTGATGGCGAAATTTTAAAAATTATTACTGGAGGTAAGGCATAATGAAACAATTTAAAGGTAGAGTAATCACTCCTGGAGAAGTGAGTGCGAAAGCTGTGGTAACTAAAGAAGGTTTTAATACTTTAGCTTCTTTACAAATGGCCTTACAGTTTGGTGATAAAGATGTTAAATGTGGAGATCAAAGTAATAAAGAACTTTATGGTAAACCATTAATTAATAAAGCTTTATGTCTTCCACAAACAATTGGTTCAACAACTGGAGGTTTAGTACTATATTGTGCATGTTCTATGGAAAAAAATCCTGCTTGTATGTTATTTGCTAATCATATTGATTCTTTAGCAGCTGCTGGAGCAGTATTAGCTGATGTATGGGTAGATAAGGTAACAATGCCAGTTATTGATTCATTAGGTGAAGAATTCCTTAATTATGTTAAAGATGATATGACGATTAAGGTTAAAGCTGATGGTATTGTTGAAGTTTATGATTAAATAATATTATTAATAAGGATTAAGATAAAAATCCCCTTCATTATCAATGAGGGGGATTTTTTTTGACTTAAATTTAGATAGTTTTGCATATTCAGTCAAAATAAGTGACTGAATATGCAAGTAAGCGCTTGACAAAGTGAATGAATGGTCATATAATGTAGTCAAGAGGTGAGATATATGGATAATCAACGACACAAACTAATTATTAAATTACTGAATGAGCAAGGAAGTATTACCGTTAATGAATTGGTAGCCTTAACTAATGCAAGTGAATCAAGTATTCGTCGTGATTTAGTTGAACTAGATCAAAAAGGATATTTAAAAAGGGTACATGGAGGAGCTACCTTACTTCCTAAAATTACAACAATGGAAGAAGATCCATTAAGCAAAAGACAACAATTAAATTCCTTAGAAAAACAAATGATAGCTAAATATGCGGCATCTTTAATTAATAATGATGATGTTGTTTATTTAGATGCTGGTTCAACCACTTTAGAAATGATTGAATATCTACAAGCTAAAGAAGCTCGATATGTTACTAATGGATTAATGCAAGCACAACAATTAACGATGAAAGGTTTTCATGTTTATTGTTTAGGTGGTGAAATTAGAAATATTACTGGAGCTTGTGTAGGAGCTAATGCAATGAAAGTTTTAAATAAATATACTTTTTCAAAAGGTTTTTTTGGTACCAATGGAATTGATTTAAACAATGGTTTCACAACTGCTGATAGTGAAGAAGCAGCTATTAAAGAATTAGGGATTTCTAAATGTCAACAAGCTTATGTTTTAGCTGATCATAGTAAGTTTGATAAAGTATATCATGTTAGTTTTGCTGATTTACATGAAGCAGTGATTATTAGTGATCGTTGTAATGAAGGATATAAACAAGAATGTGAAGTAGTGGAGGTGAATGAATAATGATTTATACCATTACCTTTAATCCATCTTTGGATTATATTATGCATGTAAATGAATTTGTTGAAGGGGAAACTAATCGTTCAATTCAAGAAGAAATATATCCTGGAGGTAAAGGATTTAATGTTTCAACTATTTTAGCTCGTTTAGGTTTAGAAACAACTGCTTTAGGTTTTATTGCTGGTTTTACTGGTGATGAAATTGAACATCGATTATTAAAACGTGGATTTAATTGTGATTTATGTAAGTTAGATGAAGGTATTTCACGAATTAATATTAAGATGAAAAGTAATGTTGAAACTGAAATTAATGGAAGTGGACCTAATATTAGTCAAACTAAAATAGATGAATTATTAGCTAAACTACAAAAGATTCAAGATAATGATGTTTTAGTCTTAGCTGGTAGTATTCCTAATTCATTACCCAATAATATTTATGAATATATTATGAAATCATTAAGTGATAAAAATATTAAAATTATTGTTGATGCGACAAATGATTTATTAAAGAATGTATTAGCTTATAAACCTTTTTTAATTAAACCTAATCATCGTGAATTAGAAGAACTATTTGCTACTAAAATCAATAATGAAGAAGAATTAATATATTATGCTAAACAATTACAAATACAAGGGGCTAAAAATGTCTTAGTTTCACTTGGGGCTAAAGGAGCATTATTAGTTAGTGAAGATCATCAAGTATTATATTGTAATAGTGCTAAAGGTAAATTATTAAATAGTGTTGGTAGTGGTGATAGTATGGTAGCTGGTTTTATCGCTGGTTATTTAAAAACTAATGATTATCAAGAAGCATTAAAATTAGGTAGTGCTTGTGGTGGAGCTAGTGCTTTTAGTCAAGATTTAGCGCAAGCTAGTCTAATATCTGAAGTATATGAACAAATGAATGTAGAGGTGCGATAACATGAAAATATTAGATTTACTTAAAGAAGTATCGATTGATGTAAATGCAAAATGTAATAATAAAGATGAAGCCATTAATCATTTAGTTAGTTTAATGGCTAAACAAGGTAACTTAAATGATCTTGATTTATATAAAGAAGGTATTTATGCACGTGAAGCTTTAAGTACGACGGGAATTGGTGAAGGAATTGCGATTCCTCATGCCCAAAGTAAAGCAGTAAATGCTCCTGGACTTGCTGCGATGGTAGTTAAAGATGGAGTAGATTATGAATCATTAGATGGAATGGAAGCTAAATTGTTCTTTATGATTGCGGTAAATGAAACCGGTGGTAATGAACATTTAGAAATTCTAGCAATGTTATCACAAATGTTAATGGATAATGATTTTAAAGAAAGTTTAATTAAAGCTAAATCAAGTGAAGAATTTATGAACTTAATTAGTGAAAAAGAAGCGTTACAAAAAGCTAAAGAAGAAGCTAAACAAATAAAACAACAAAACTATACTGGAAGTTATCGTATATTAGCCGTTACGGCATGTCCTACTGGAATTGCTCATACTTATATGGCTCAAGAAACTTTAGAAGAAAAAGCTAAAGAATTAAATGTTACGATTAAAGTTGAAACTAATGGTAGTGGAGGAGCTAAAAATGTTTTAAGCGCTAAAGAAATTGCTGAATGTGAAGCAATTATTATTGCTGCTGATAAAAATGTGGAAATGGCTCGTTTTGATGGAAAACCACTTATTCAAGTAAAAGTATCGGATGGAATTAATAAAGCTCAAGCTTTAATTGAAGAAGCAATTAGTGGTAATGTGCCTATTTACCATAATAGTTCTAGTAGTAAAGTAGAAGAAATTAGTAGTCAAGAAGGAATTGGACGACAAATCTATAAACACTTAATGAATGGAGTAAGTCATATGTTACCATTTGTTATTGGTGGAGGTATTTTAATTGCTTTAGCTTTCTTATTTGATGATTATTCAATTGATCCAAGTAACTTTGGAATGAATACACCATTAGCAGCTTTCTTTAAAAATGCAGGAGATATGGCTTTTGGTTTTATGTTACCAATCTTAGCTGGTTATATTGCAATGTCAATTGCGGATCGTCCAGCCTTAGCGGTAGGATTTGTTGGTGGAGCCTTAGCTAATCAAGGTAATTCTGGATTTTTAGGAGCTTTAGTAGCTGGGTTTGCAGCTGGATATTTAATTAAAGCTTTACGTAAATTATTTGATTACTTACCTAATGCATTTGAAGGATTAAAACCTGTCTTATTATATCCTTTCTGTGGAATCTTAATTATGGCTTTCTTAATGGTATTTATTGTTAATCCACCGGTAAGTGCTATTAATAATGGTTTAACTAATGTCTTAAATTCAATGAATGGTTCTAGTAAAGTATTATTAGGTATGTTACTTGGAGGAATGATGGCTGCTGATATGGGTGGACCAATTAATAAAGCTGCTTATGTATTTGGAACAGCTTCAATAGCTTCTGGTAACTATGATATTATGGCAGCCGTTATGATTGGTGGAATGGTTCCACCAATTGCGATTGCTTTAGCGACTACTTTCTTTAAAAATAGATTTACGAAGAAAGAACAACAAACATCATTAACTAATTTCATTATGGGATTATCTTTTATTACTGAAGGAGCAATTCCTTTTGCAGCTAGTGATCCTTTACATATCTTACCAGCATGTATTTTAGGTTCAGCAATAGCTGGAGGATTATCAATGTATTTCAATTGTACTTTAATGGCACCTCATGGTGGATTATTTGTGATTGGAGTAGTAGGTAATCCAATTGGTTATTTCATTGCTTTACTAATTGGTTCTTTAGTAGGAATGTTAGTTTTAGTTTTATTAAAGAGACCTTTAAAACAACAATAGTTATTTAAACACCTTGTTTAGGCAAGGTGTTTTTTTAATGGTTTATAATTTGAGTAAATAATGGTAAAATTAAACAGAAAGTGGTGATTCAACATAACTAATGTTAATTATAATATGATGATTTTAGTTGGATGTATTATTTTTATTATAGTTATATTATTAATTTATTTTGTTAAAGAGAGTAGGAAGTGAAAACTATGAAAAGAGAAGAAATACAAAGTTTATTAGCAAAACAGCGAAGTTATTATTATCAAGGTGAAACTTTAAAGCTTGATTTTAGATTAAAACAGTTGAAGAAGTTATATGCATGTATTGAAAAATATGAAGATGAAATTAATGAAGCTTTAAAGTTAGATTTAGGTAAAAGTAGTTTTGAAAGTTATATGTGTGAAGTAGGAATGGTTTTAAGTGAAATTACTTATATGCTTAAACATCTTAAAACTTATATGCGTAAACAAAGAGTACATACCCCTTTAGCGCAATTTAAGTCATCTAGTTATCGTAAAGCAATTCCTTATGGTAATGTTTTAATTATAAGTCCTTGGAATTATCCATTCTTATTAACAATGGAACCATTAGTCGATGCTATAGCAGCTGGTAATACTTGTATTGTAAAGCCTAGTGCTTATTCACCTTATACTAGTGATATTATTTCTAAAATAATTAAAGAGTGTTTTGAGGAACAATATGTAACAATTGTCACTGGTGGAAGACAAGAAAATACCGCCTTGTTCCAACAAAAATTTGATATGATTTTCTTTACTGGAAGTCAAAATGTAGGTAAAGAAGTTTTACGACAAAGTGCTAATTATTTAATACCGGTAGTTTTAGAATTAGGGGGTAAAAGTCCTTGTATTGTCGATGAGAGTGCTAATCTTGCTTTAGCTGCCAAACGAATTGTATTTGGTAAATTCTTAAATTGTGGTCAAACTTGTGTAGCTCCTGATTATATTTTATGTGATCGTAAAATAAAAAATGAATTAGTTAAAGAATTAATTAAACAAATTAAATTACAATATAGTGATAATCCTTTAAATAATGTTGATTATGGTAAAATTATTAATGAAAAACATTATCAACGCTTATTAAGTTTAATTGATTATAATAAAGTTGTTTATGGTGGTGATTGTAATGATCAATCTTTACAAATAGCTCCTACGATTATGGATGAAGTAGTTGATACAGATGTTATAATGCAAGAAGAAATATTTGGACCAATTATGCCAATTCTTACTTATGATGATTTTAATAAGATGATTAATGAATTAAAGACTAAACCTAAAGCTTTAGCTTGTTATTTATTCTCCAATAATAAACAACATATTAAACAAGTAGAAGATGAATTAAGCTATGGTGGTGGTTGTATTAATGATGTTATTATTCATTTAGCTACTAGTGAAATGGCTTTTGGTGGTGTAGGTGAAAGTGGTATGGGAGCTTATCATGGGAAAGCTGGTTTTGATGCTTTTTCGCATTATAAATCAATTGTGAATAAGGCAACATGGTTAGATTTACCGATGCGTTATCAACCATATCACACTCAATTGTATCGTAAATTAGTAAAACTATTTTTAAAGTAAAAAATTTAATTTGTTTGACAATAATTTAGATAAGTGTTTAAATAAAAATAGATAGAGAGGTGATTTCTTTGAAGAAACATAATAGTGAAATTATAGCGCCCATCGTAATTTCCGTAACATTAATTGGCATATATGCTTTATATTTTATTATAATATTATTTGCTTTGGGATGGAATTTTTTATCATTACTATTAGGTCTTGGAACATTATGTATTACTTATTGTATGGTAAAAGTTTGTCGTGAAAGACTTCAAGAAATCAAGGAGGAAGAAAAAGATGATCTTAGTAAATACTGATTATATTAGTGGTAAAGAATTAGAAATGTTAGGATTAGTTAAAGGAAGTACTATTCAATCTAAACATATCGGTAAAGATATTACCCAAAGCTTTAAAACCTTTACATATCTTACCAGCATGTATTTTAGGTTCAGCAATAGCTGGAGGATTATCAATGTATTTCAATTGTACTTTAATGGCACCTCATGGTGGATTATTTGTGATTGGAGTAGTAGGTAATCCAATTGGTTATTTCATTGCTTTACTAATTGGTTCTTTAGTAGGAATGTTAGTTTTAGTTTTATTAAAGAGACCTTTAAAACAACAATAGTTATTTAAACACCTTGTTTAGGCAAGGTGTTTTTTTAATGGTTTATAATTTGAGTAAATAATGGTAAAATTAAACAGAAAGTGGTGATTCAACATAACTAATGTTAATTATAATATGATGATTTTAGTTGGATGTATTATTTTTATTATAGTTATATTATTAATTTATTTTGTTAAAGAGAGTAGGAAGTGAAAACTATGAAAAGAGAAGAAATACAAAGTTTATTAGCAAAACAGCGAAGTTATTATTATCAAGGTGAAACTTTAAAGCTTGATTTTAGATTAAAACAGTTGAAGAAGTTATATGCATGTATTGAAAAATATGAAGATGAAATTAATGAAGCTTTAAAGTTAGATTTAGGTAAAAGTAGTTTTGAAAGTTATATGTGTGAAGTAGGAATGGTTTTAAGTGAAATTACTTATATGCTTAAACATCTTAAAACTTATATGCGTAAACAAAGAGTACATACCCCTTTAGCGCAATTTAAGTCATCTAGTTATCGTAAAGCAATTCCTTATGGTAATGTTTTAATTATAAGTCCTTGGAATTATCCATTCTTATTAACAATGGAACCATTAGTCGATGCTATAGCAGCTGGTAATACTTGTATTGTAAAGCCTAGTGCTTATTCACCTTATACTAGTGATATTATTTCTAAAATAATTAAAGAGTGTTTTGAGGAACAATATGTAACAATTGTCACTGGTGGAAGACAAGAAAATACCGCCTTGTTCCAACAAAAATTTGATATGATTTTCTTTACTGGAAGTCAAAATGTAGGTAAAGAAGTTTTACGACAAAGTGCTAATTATTTAATACCGGTAGTTTTAGAATTAGGGGGTAAAAGTCCTTGTATTGTCGATGAGAGTGCTAATCTTGCTTTAGCTGCCAAACGAATTGTATTTGGTAAATTCTTAAATTGTGGTCAAACTTGTGTAGCTCCTGATTATATTTTATGTGATCGTAAAATAAAAAATGAATTAGTTAAAGAATTAATTAAACAAATTAAATTACAATATAGTGATAATCCTTTAAATAATGTTGATTATGGTAAAATTATTAATGAAAAACATTATCAACGCTTATTAAGTTTAATTGATTATAATAAAGTTGTTTATGGTGGTGATTGTAATGATCAATCTTTACAAATAGCTCCTACGATTATGGATGAAGTAGTTGATACAGATGTTATAATGCAAGAAGAAATATTTGGACCAATTATGCCAATTCTTACTTATGATGATTTTAATAAGATGATTAATGAATTAAAGACTAAACCTAAAGCTTTAGCTTGTTATTTATTCTCCAATAATAAACAACATATTAAACAAGTAGAAGATGAATTAAGCTATGGTGGTGGTTGTATTAATGATGTTATTATTCATTTAGCTACTAGTGAAATGGCTTTTGGTGGTGTAGGTGAAAGTGGTATGGGAGCTTATCATGGGAAAGCTGGTTTTGATGCTTTTTCGCATTATAAATCAATTGTGAATAAGGCAACATGGTTAGATTTACCGATGCGTTATCAACCATATCACACTCAATTGTATCGTAAATTAGTAAAACTATTTTTAAAGTAAAAAATTTAATTTGTTTGACAATAATTTAGATAAGTGTTTAAATAAAAATAGATAGAGAGGTGATTTCTTTGAAGAAACATAATAGTGAAATTATAGCGCCCATCGTAATTTCCGTAACATTAATTGGCATATATGCTTTATATTTTATTATAATATTATTTGCTTTGGGATGGAATTTTTTATCATTACTATTAGGTCTTGGAACATTATGTATTACTTATTGTATGGTAAAAGTTTGTCGTGAAAGACTTCAAGAAATCAAGGAGGAAGAAAAAGATGATCTTAGTAAATACTGATTATATTAGTGGTAAAGAATTAGAAATGTTAGGATTAGTTAAAGGAAGTACTATTCAATCTAAACATATCGGTAAAGATATTACCCAAAGCTTTAAAACTATTGTTGGAGGGGAATTAAAAGGTTATACTGAAATGATGGATGAAGCTAGAGCAGTTGCTACTAAAAGAATGGTTAATGATGCTGAAAAATTAGGGGCGGATGCTATTGTGAATATTCGTTATGCTTCTTCGGCTATCATGCAAGGTGCTGCTGAAGTTATTGCTTATGGGACAGCTGTAAAATTTATTGAAGAATAGAAATATAAACACTCAACTAAAGAAGTTGAGTGTTTAATTTAGATGGAGGAGAATGGATGAGTAATTCAAGTATGGTTGATAAATTGGCTTAAAATGCTTTTGAAAGTGAAGCTATTCAAAAAAGTTGGCAAGTACATTTAAATGCCTTTGGACTAATTTTAGAAAATGTTTTTAAGGAAGATTACAAAAGTAAAATTGAATTATGTGCTGCTTTAAACTTTATTACTAATAATAAAATAAAAAGAGCTTTAGATAAAATTAAACCATTGAATGATAAATGTATTTGTGATGAAGATAAAGCTGGATTATTATTTGTTTATGCTCTTTGTTATGAAAAAGCTGATTATATGCCATATGCATTACATTTCTATGAAAAAGTTTGTGATTATGAAGTGGATTTTTATTTTCCTTATTATAAACTAGGGCAACATGCTTTAATGGATAGAGCTTATGAAGCAACTGAATATTATCTACAAAAAACGCTAGATTGTTTTGATATGAATAATCTACAACCAAATGAAATTAAATTGGTGGCTAATTTGAATGCTAATTTAGCTAATTGTTTAATTAAGATGCATCGTTTAGAAGATGCTAAGCTTTGTTTAAAGAATTCGGAAAAATTAGTTGAAGATTTACCATTAAGATCATCAATTGCGATTGTTATTGATGCATTAGAAGGTAATGAAAAACAAGTTAATGATCATTTATTACAATTAGAATGGACTAGTCCTAATGTTTATTTAGCTACTAAAAATTTAGTAGATAATATTGCTAATAAATGTGATCCTACTTTCTTTGTAGTTGAAGTAGAAGAAGCAAATATTAATGCGTTCTGGCAATTCTTTGTTGATCAACAAGATAGTTTAATTGCTTTATTAAAACAAGAAAATTATGAAAAATTTGTGGCAACGATTCAAGAACAATTATCAAAAGTCTTTACTTTTATGAAAGATGGTATTGAAGTTGGAATTGAAGATGATAAAGGTTCTTATAATGTTATATTTGCAGATTTCTATATGAAAAGCTTAGAAGCTGGTTATGAAAGAATTCTTGCTCTTAAACCGACTGAAGTTAAATCATGCTTTACTTTTACATTATGTCATTAGCATGATTGAGGAATTATGATGGAGTATAAGGAAAATATTATGAGAAATAATGATATAGAAGACTTTGAAGTTAATTATCCTAATCATGTATTTACTAGTTATGAGGCTGAACTTATGATTTCATTTGTGGAAATGGCATATTTAGAAATACAAGGTGAAGGATTAAGTGAAGACTTGAAAAAAGTAATAAAGTTAGATATGCCGATATGGGAAGCAAAAGTTCTAGATGAATTTTTAAATGAAACTGAAAAAGTTAAACTTTATGAATATTTGAAATTGATTAAACCATATCTACTTTGATATTATGTAAAAAAAGATAGCATGTAGCTATCTTTTTTTACTATAGTAGTTTTTTATGTAAGTGATCAATACAAATAGCAGTAATAGTAGAGGGATATAAGCTACCATACAAAATAAGCGTTCTTTGATATTTAATTGTTTTTTAATTACAGAAAGAACTACTTCTAACATTCTAAATAAAGCAATGGTAACTAACAACACCGCATTAACTAAAACAAATACATACTCATAATCGAAAGTTAAGCGAAAAAAGGTAAATATGATAATAGAAAACATAACCATTCCTAATAAGGTAGGGAGTTTTAATTAAACATATATTTTTACCTGATTATGATGATATTACAATGATTAATTGAACTTTATTTATGTTGGTTAATTTGATATGATATAGATAGGAGGTCGAATAATGAGTAAGAAAGTATTAGTTTTATTAGGTAGTCCACGAGTAAAAGGGAATTGTGATATCATTTGTGATGAATTTATAAAAGGAGCTTTAGCTAAAGGACATCAAGTTGAGAAAATTTATGTTGGTAATAAAGATATTCATCCTTGTAGTGCTTGTTATCATTGTCAAAATCATCAAGGTGAGTGTATTTACCAAGATGATATGAAAGAAATTTTAAATAAAATGATTGAAACTGATGTGTTAGTATTAGCTAGTCCGGTTTATTTTTATTCAATTAGTGCACAATTAAAAGCAGTAATTGATCGAAGTGTAGCTCGTTGGTTAGAAGTTAATAATAAAGAATTATATTATATTATTGCCATGGCTGATGAAGAATTAAAGGCAGCCGATACAACTCTTGCTTGTTTTAGAGGTTATGCTGATTGTGTAAAAGGAGCAATTGAAAAAGGTGTTTTAATTGCTAATGGGGTTTATGATAAAGGTGAAGTTATAGACCATGAAGTTTTAAAACAAGCTTATGAAATGGGGAATAATATTTAAGTAGTTTAGATTTAAAAAATGGAGGTAATATAATGAAAGAAGAATTAAAATTTTATCCTAAACATCCAAGTGATGAAAAAACGGCCATGATTGAAACTACATCAATGCCATATTTAAATGAAGGATTAGTTGTTGAAGTAGGTAGTTTAAATGATGAATTTAAGACTGATTTTGATAAAGCGTTAAATAAATATGTTGATAAACGTTTTATGGTTGAAGGTTATGCTATTAAAGTTGGTGCGGATATTCATAATAAGCCTTCAATTGAAATAGCTCATGAAATTGATGGAAAATGTTGTAGTTTATGTATTTTTCCTAATGATGATCATTATACAAAAGTAAAAGTTGGAGATAAAGTTAAAGTTGAAGCTAATTATTTAGTATATGCTAATTGGTATGGGGTAGTTATGAAATATGCTAAATTAGTTGAGGTAAATAATGATTGAACTTAAGTATCCCATGTTTGATGGTGATAAGTTTATTAAAGGAGCTTGTCTTAAACTTGAAGATGGGATTATTACTTCCATAAGTGAGTGTGGAATTGAAGAGTGTGCTAAAGGTTTTATTATGCCAACTTTAGTTGATTGTCATACACATTTAGTTAATAATAAACAAGTAGATGCATTATTAAAATATGGGATTAGCACTACTTATGATGTTTGTGCTAGTAAAGCATTAATTAATGATTCTAAAATGGTTGATATTATAAGTTCATTAGATATGGCTATGGGGATGGTACTTAATCCAGCTAGTTTTGTACGTAATGTATATGAAAAAGGTGGTAAATACATAAAGGTATTATTATTTAATTCGTTATCAATTGGTAAAAGTGCTTTAAAGAAAATAGTTATTGAAGCTAAAAAATATCATTTAAAAGTAGTAGTTCATGCCACTACTTTAGAAACATATCGTCAATGTGTGGAAGCTAATGTTGATATTATTTTACATGTACCAATGAAAGAAGATTTACCAGATGAATTAGCTCAAGAAATTGCAACTAAAGGAATTAAAGTTGTGCCAACTTTAATTATGATGAAAACTTTTAGTACCAATAGTGATAAATATCAACCAAGTGATTATGAGAGAGCTAAAGCAGCAGTTAAGACTTTATATCGTCATCATGTAACTTTATTATGTGGTAGTGATGCTAATATTGGTAGTTTTTCTCCATATGTAAGTTGTGGTGATTCATTACATGAAGAATTTAAGTTATTACATGAAGTTGGTGTAAGTAAACTTGATATTTTAAAAGGAGCTACAAGTTTAGCTCATGAAATGTTAGATAATGATAATGGTCGAATTAAAGTAGGTACTAAAGCTAATTTCTTGGTTTTAGATGATGAATTAGCAAATGATTTTACTAATAGTAAAATGATTAAAGAAATGTGGATTAAAGGAAAAAAGATTAAATAATCTTTTTTTGGTTAAACTATCTTTAGAGGTGTTAGATATGGATGATTTTAGTCAAGTTATCGTTAATGAAAGTGCACAATTACAAACTCAGTTAGTTAAATGGCGTCGAGATTTACATGGGTTAGCTGAAGTAGGAATGCATTTACCAAATACGATGAAATATATTACTACTTGTTTAAAAAAGATGAATATTGCATATGAATACTATGAGGATATTTCAAGTGTAGTTGCTTGTTTTGGACAAGGAGAACATTGTATTTTATTGCGAAGTGATAGTGATGCATTGAATATAGTAGAAGAAGCTGAGGTTGATTTTAAAGCTACTAATGGTTGTATGCATGCATGTGGTCATGATATGCATACAACCATGTTACTTGGAGCTTGTGCAATCTTAAAAGAACATGAAAAAGAATTAAATGGCGTCGTGAAATGTGTCTTTCAAGCCGGAGAAGAAATATTTCAAGGGGCTAAAGCATTAATTGATAAAGGAATCTTAATAAATCCCAAAGTGGAAAAAGCTTTTGCGATGCATGTCGTTTCTACTTTACCTAAGGGAGTTATGGTTTGTGGTAAACAAGCGATGGCTAGTGTTGATGGTTTTAAATTAACTATTAAAGGTAAAGGAGGACATGGTTCAATGCCTGAAAGTTGTATTGATCCCTTAAATGCAGCTGTCCAAGTTTATTTAGGTTTACAATCATTAATTGCACGTGAAATTAAAGGTAGTGATGAAGCAGTTCTTACAATTGGTCAAATCCAAGGGGGAAGTAGTGCTAATATTATTCCTGATGAAGTAGTAATGCAAGGAACATTACGTACCTTTGATGATGAAGTTCGTACTTATTTAGTTAAACGAATGAAAGAAATTAGTAATATGATTGCGGAAAGTTATCGTTGTGAATTAGTATATGAAAAAATAAGTGAATGTGCTAGTGTAATATGTGATGATGAAATGCTTAAGCTAGTTGAAAATAGTATTCACTCCTTATATTCGCAAATGTATATTCATCATGGAGCACATGGTATGGGTTCTGAAGATTTTGCGCAAATAAGTAAATTAGTACCTAGTGCTTATTATATGATTGGAGCTAAAGTGGATGATGAAGAAGGATATGGACAACATCATCCTAAAGTTAAATTTAATGAAGATATTTTGCATATAGGTGCTAGTATTTATGCTAAAGTAGCATTTGATTATTTAAAATAAGTTTAGAAAGAAGTGATCTTATGAATATAAATGATATTGCGAAATTAAGTGGTGTCTCTAGAGCAACGGTATCACGTTATCTAAATGGTGGTTATGTTAGTAATGAGAAGAAAGCATTAATTAAAGCTGTTTTAGATGAAACTGGTTATACTCCTAGTACCCAAGCGCAAATGTTACGTAATAAAAAGACTAAATTAATTGGGGTTATTATTCCTAAAATTCATTCCGAATCAATTAGTCGAATGGTGGCAGGAATAAGTGAAGGATTTAGTGGTAGTGATTATCAGTTAATTATGGCTAATACATTTAATGATGCTAAAGAGGAATTAAAATATTTAAAGACATTTAAAGAAAATAAAGTTGATGGAATTATCTTGATTGGAACTACTTTTAGTAAAGAACATTATCAAGCAATGAAAGCTTTAAAAGTACCAATTGTCGTATTAGGTCAACAAGTTGATGGTTATGCTTGTGTATATCATGATAATTATCATGCCGCAAAAGATATTAGTAAGTTATTATTAAATAATTATCAAAAAGGAGATGTAGCTTGTTTACATGTCTTAGATGAAGATAAATCAGCTGGATTAGAAAGAAAATTAGGATTTATTGATGAATGTCATAAGTTAGCAATCAGTGATGATAAAATTGTTGAAGTGGAATGTGGTTTTACTTTTGATGATGGATATGAAGCGATGAAAAAAGCTTTAGGGATAAGTGATAAACTTCAAGCCGTCTTTTGTGCAACAGATACGATAGCGATGGGAGCAATGACTTATGCGAAAGAGAAAGGTTATCGAATTCCTGATGATCTTAAATTTGTTGGAATAGGTGATTCACGTTTAGCTAAAGCGATATTACCTTCACTTACGACAGTTCATTTACATTATAAAACAGCAGGACAAAAAGCTAGTGCAATGTTATTAAAATTAATTAATAAAGAAGAATTAAAGGATAATCAATTGATTATGGATTATGCTATTGTTGAAAATCAATCAGTTTAATTAAAATAGCATAACTTTTCGTTAAAAAGTTATTGACAAGGCGAAAGGTTATGCTATAATAAAAACGTAATATGAGAACGATACCACATTGAACGAAATGAAAATAAAAAACCGGTGTTATTTTTTTTGAAAGTCAATGTAAACGCTATCGTGGAATGGAGGTTACTATGAACTATCGTAATATCGCAAACCAAACGCTTCAAGCAATTGGTGGTAAGGACAACATTGTATCAGCAGCTCATTGTGCAACAAGACTTAGATTAGTTATTGCTGATAACAAATTATGCAACAAAAAAACAATTGAAAATATTGATGGAGTTAAAGGTGTATTTGAAGCTAGTGGCCAATTACAAATTATCTTTGGTACAGGTAGTGTCAATAAAGTTTATGCTGAATTTATTGATTTAGCTAACATCAGTGAAGCTAGTAAAGATGAAGTAAAACAAGCAGCGGCTAGTAAAGAAAAAATCTGGAAGCGAGCTATTAAAACTTTAGGAGATATCTTTGTTCCTATTATTCCAGCAATTGTTGCTTCTGGTTTATTAATGGGTTTACTTGAAGGATTCTGTAATTTATATCCTGCTTTAGCATCATCTTCGTTATATACTATTATTCATTTATTCTCAAATGCTGCTTTTGTTTTCTTACCAATTCTAGTAGCTATGAGTAGTGCTAAAACTTTTAAAGGAAATATTTTCTTAGGAGCAGTTATTGGGATGATCATGATTCATCCAGATTTAATTAATGCTTGGTCTGTATCAGGATTAAGTGCGGATGCTATTCCAACAGCTAGTGTTTTCTTTGGTTTATATGATATTAACTTAGTTGGATATCAAGGACATGTTATTCCTGTTATCGTAGCGGTATGGTTAATGTGTAAGATAGAAAATAAATTACATAAAATTGTTCCTGAAATTATTGATTTATTCGTAACACCATTAGTAAGTGTTTTAGTTACGGGATATCTTACTTTAACTATTATTGGTCCTATCTTTTCAACTTTAGAAACATGGGTTTTAAGTGGAGCTAGTGCATTAATTACCTTACCATTTGGAATTGGTTCAGCTTTAGTTGGTGGTTTCTATGCACCAACAGTAGTTGCGGGATTACATCATATGTATAATGCGATTGAAGCAGGAATGTTAAGTGCTAATGGATTAAATATTTGGATGCCAGTGGCAACTGCTGCCAATGTTGCGCAAGGGGCAGCTTGTTTAGCAGTAGGATTAAAAACGAAAAATAAGAAAACTAAAGCAGTAGCTTTACCAGCATCACTATCAGCATATTTAGGAATTACTGAACCAGCTATTTTCGGGGTAAATATGCGTTTTATGAAAGCTTTTATTGCCGGATGTATTGGAGGAGCTTGTGGAGGATTAGTTGCGGGAATCTTTAATGTAGGAGCTAGTGCATATGGAATTACGGGAGTGTTTGGTTTCTTAATTACGACTAATTATACTTTACAATATGCGTTAATCTTGATTGTTTCAACTGTAGTTGCTTTTGCTTTATCATGGATCTTACATCGTGATGAACAAAGTGATGAAGAAGTAAGTGTTAATGAAAATAAAGATGTTATTAGTGAAAAAGTAATTATTGATGCACCTTTAGCGGGAAAAGTAGTTAGTTTACAAGAAGTAAATGATGAAAGTTTTAAAAATGAATTATTAGGAAAAGGGGTTGCTATTATTCCTAGTGAAGGAAAAGTAGTTGCACCATTTGATGGAAAAATTGAAGTATTATTCCCAAGTAAACATGCTATTGCAATGAAAAATGAAGCTGGTGTAGAAGTATTAATTCATATTGGTTTAGATACGGTTCAATTAGATGGATTATACTATGAAAGCTATGTTCAACAAGGGGATGAAGTTAAAAAAGGTGATGTCTTAGTTAGTTTTGATATCGAAGCAATTAAGAAAGCTGGTTATGATGTAATTACACCAGTAATTATTACTAATAGTGATAATTATAATAAGATTAGTGGTAATCTTACAAACGTTGAAATGTTAGATACTTTATTAGAAATTGCATAAGGAGGGATAATGGTGACATATCGAATGCAATATCATTTAATGAGCGATAAAGGGTGGTTAAATGATCCTAATGGCTTATGTTATTATCAAGGTCAATATTATGTATATTTTCAATATGCACCTAATTATCCTAGTGATAGTTTAAAAAAATGGGGATGTTATACATCAAGTGATTTAATTAATTGGACTTTTCAAGGAATGAAATTAGATAGTGATTGTGAATTAGATAAAAGTGGTGCTTATTCAGGATGTGCTTTAGTTGAAAATGAACAATTACATATTTTCTATAGCGGAAATGTTAAGTTAGAAGGTAATTATGATTATATTAATAAAGGAAGAATAGCTAATACCATTTATGTTAATGCTAATGATTATAAGAATAAACAATTATTACTAACTAATGAAAACTATCCTAAAGATTGTAGTTGTCATGTTCGTGATCCTAAAGTATGGAAAGAAGATGAAACATATTATATGGTTTTAGGAGCACGTAAACAAAATGATGAAGGTTGTGTTTTACTATATCAAGCAAATGATTTAATGAATTGGCAATTTATACAAAAAATTGAAAGTGATGATACGTTTGGTTATATGTGGGAGTGTCCTGATTATTATCAACTTGATGATATGCAAATTTTAAGTTGTTGTCCCCAAGGAGTTGATGCTTGTGGTGATCATTACCAAAATATATATCAAGCTGGATATTTTATTGTGGAAGGGGATATTAAAAATGATTATCACTTAAGTGAATTTATTGAATGGGATTATGGTTTTGATTTCTATGCACCACAAAGTTTTGTGGATAAACAAGGACGTCGCATTATGATTGGATGGGCTGGTTTACCAGATGATCCATATGACTATTTAGAACTTGAAGAAGGATGGATTCATGCCTTAACCTTACCACGAGAAGTTAAAGTAATTAATCATAAATTATATACTTATCCAGTTGCGGAAATTAAACAATTACGCCAAAAAGAAGTTAGTATCGAAAGTTTTGATCTTACTTGTAAAGCTTATGAATTACAAGTAAGGGGGGATATTAAACAAATGAATTTAGCTTTAGGAAAAGAAATCGATATAAAATATGATGGTGAATATTTTAGTTTGGAATTTAAGGGGAAAGTAGGAGCTAAACGTAATATTCGACGTCTAAAAGTAAGTGAATTAGCAAAAGTTAATATCTTTATCGATAATTCAATTATGGAAATTTATTTAAATGAGGGTGAATATGTTATGACTAGTCGCTGTTATGATGAAACATATGAACCTAAAATTAGTAATGAACAATTAGAAGTTAAAATATGGGAATTTTAGGAGGTTATGATGAAAAAGTTAATTGCAATTGGTGAAGCCTTAATTGATTTTATTCCAACTAATTATGATGTAGCAATTAAAGATGTGGAAGCATTTCAACCATTAGTTGGTGGTGCACCAGCAAATGTTTGTGGGGCATTTTCTAAATTAGGAGGTCAAGCTAATATTATAACTCAATTAGGAAATGATCCTTTTGGGGATAAAATCATGGCTGAATTTAATAAATATCATATTGGTTGTGAATATGTCTTAAGAAGTGATGAAGCTAATACAGCTTTAGCCTTTGTTGCTTTACAAAGTGATGGTAATCGTGAATTTAGTTTTTATCGTAAACCTAGTGCAGATATGTTACTTGATGAAAAACAAATTGAAGCTAATTGGTTTGATGATTGTTATGCTTTACATTTTTGTAGTGTAGAACTAGGTGATTTTCCTATGAAAAAAGCACATGAAAAAGCTATACAAGAAGCTAAAAAAAGACAAGCAATTATTAGTTTTGATCCTAATGTTCGTTTACCATTATGGCAAAATCATGATTTATTAAAGAAACGGATTCATGAATTCTTACCTAAAGCTAATATTGTAAAGATTAGTGATGAAGAATTACCATTTATTTGTGGATGTAATGATATCCAACAAGGACTTCCTTTCTTATTTCAAGGTGATGTGCAATTAGTTATCTATACTAAAGGAAGTGAAGGAGCACAATGTTTTACGCGCTTTACTAGTGCTAATGCTCCTATAAATAAAGTTAAAGCAATTGATACAACTGGAGCAGGAGATGGCTTTATTGGAAGCTTCTTATATCAGTTAGCCAAAGATGAGGTTGGGGTAAATGATTTAGCTGCTTTAACAAGTGAACAATTATTAACTTATTTAACTAATTCTAATAACTTCTGTGCTAAAAGTGTGCAAGCTAAAGGAGCAATAGCTTCTTATCCTGATAAACTATAATAATAAAAATAATACAGGTGTTTTTGTATTTACAGAAAACACCTGTATTATTATTTTGACTTGTTTTTACTAAAGGCTATGGTATAATTTTTGAGATGGGAGAATGATGCTTGAGTAAGGAGGAATTTATGTGAAAGAGTTTTTTAAGCAAGTATCAGATGAAATTAGAGAAAATCGTAAAACTTTTATTGTCTATAGTGCCATGCGATTATTAGTAATCTTGATTATGGTTCTACAAATTTTAAATCAAAATTATGAAAATGTTTTTTTATGTATTTTAACTTTATTCTTAATGATTTTACCGAGTATTTTTCAAGTTAAATTGAAGATTGAATTACCATCTACATTTGAAATTATTATTCTATTATTTATTTTCGCAGCCGAAATATTAGGGGAAATGAGTTCATTTTACCTTCGGTTTCAACATTGGGATACACTGTTACATACATTAAATGGTTTTTTATGTGCCGCGATTGGTTTTTCTTTAGTTGATATTATGAACGAAAATGAAAAGATTAAATTTAAGATGTCACCAGCTTTTTTAAGTTTAGTAGCTTTTTGTTTCTCAATGACAATTGGGGTTATGTGGGAATTTGGTGAATATAGTTTTGATACATTCTTACATACCGATACGCAAAAAGATACTTATATAAGTGAAATATATTCAGTTGATTTAAAAGATGATATGCTTAATGAAATAGTTGCTATTAAAGATATTAAAGAAGTTAAAATTATTGATGGTGATAATCAAGAATATATTTTAGATGCTTATTTAGATGTTGGCTTAATTGATACGATTGAAGATTTATTCGTAAATTTTATTGGGGCTAGTGTTTTTTCGCTAATTGGTTTTTTTGTTGTTAAGTATCGTAAATCAACTAGTTTTTTAAATCGTTTATTATTAACAAAAGCCGATAAATAAAGGGGAAATTTGATGCGTTATTATGTAGTAGCTGATATTCATGGATATTATGATGAATTGATTAAAGTATTAGAAAATAGTGGTTATTTTGATGATCAAGAAGAACATAAATTAATTGTTTGTGGTGATTTATTTGATCGTGGTTTACAAGCGAAACAATTACAAAGTTTTATCTTAGATTTAATTAATAAAGATGAAGTAATTTTGATTAGAGGTAATCATGAAGATTTAGCTTTAGATTTATTAACTAAATGGCATCAAGCTAGTTATTGTAATTTGGCTCATCATCGTAATGGTACCATTTCAACTATTTGTCAATTAGGTGATTTTGAACTATTAGATGTTTATGATCACAGTGATGAAGTAGGACATTTTTTATTAAAAAGTGATTATATTCAAAAAATTATTCCGGCAATGGTTGATTATTATGAAACTAAACATTATATCTTTGTTCATGGATGGATTCCTTGTAATGATGATGGAAAGATTGTGGATTGGCGTCATGCAAGTGAAGAAGCATGGAATGATGCTAGATGGGTTAATGGTATGAAAGCTTATCATGATGGAATTAGCGAAGAAGGTAAAGTTATTGTTTGTGGACATTGGCATGCTTCATATGGTCATTGTTATTTTGAAGATGACGGTAGTGAATTTGGTGAAGATGCTAACTTTAATCCATATGTAGCTAAAGGAATTATTGCATTAGATGCTTGTACACCTCAAAGTGGTAAAATAAATTGTGTTGTGATTGAAGAGTAAAAAAGTGGACTTTTTTTAGTCCACTTTTTTTTAAGCCATATGTTTTTTAATAGTTGGAATAATTTCATCAAATGTGATGTGAGGAGCATTGACTTCTTGTTTAGCTTTAATAACATAATCACCAACTAAATAAGTTTCAATACCAACTTGTTTAGCACATAAATAATCTTCTTCTTCACTATTACCAAATAAGATAACTTCATCACTCTTTAAGTTGAATTTATCTAATAAAGCTTGGAAATAGTTAGGATTAGGTTTACTAAATGAAGAATTTTCATAACTAGTAATATAAGCAAAATCTTCTTGATATAAATCAACAGCAGCCATTCTAGTTAAAGTTCCATCGATTGGAAAAATAGGATTAGTTGCTAATACAACAGGTAAATTTAATTCATTTTTAATCTTTTGGATAATTTCTTTAGCCTTAGGATTTGGTTTAATGATTTCATGAATAGCTTTGAATTCATTAGTATAAAATTCATCAAAGTAAGGTTTATCTTGCATTACTTTGTCACCATAAACAGCTTTAAAGAAATCCCAAAAAGCTTCTTCATTAGTTTTAGAACCATCATTAATATACATTAATTTAGTTCCTTTCCAAATATTATTAACAAACTCTTGTTGTTCATAACCTAAAGGAATGATTTTTTTACATAATAATTTAAAATATACTTCAATAAAATGTTGTTCATCAAATGGTAATAAAGTTCCATCTAAATCAAAAAAGATAGCCTTTAACATATTTTAATCACCTCGTTTTTTTATTCTATCATTTTTTTATAGTAAAAGCAAATTGTAAAAAAAGATATGAATAGCGGTTACATTATGTTATACTTACACTGAGGAGGAACGCTTTTTATGAAGAAATTTATTAAATTAATGCTTGCAGCTTTAATGGCTATTAGTTGTGTTAGCCAAGCAAATATTAAAGCAGCTGATGAAAAAATTACTATTTCAGCTGATAAAGTATATGCTTATGGTAATGCTAGTGGTCATGATGCAAGTAAAATTGTAGATGGTAATAAATCTACATATTGGCTATCAATGCCAAGTAATGGAGAAGGAAGTACTACAAACGAAATCTATGATTCAAGAATGGATAATCATTATCGTTATTTAGATATTGAATTAGATGGTACTTACCAAATCTCTAAAATTGTTGTTCATACATTAAATGATAATGCTTATAACAATTATTATGTATATGCATCTGATGATGCTGATAACTATGACAAAATTATTTCTAAAACAAATAACACTAAATCAAATAGTGATGGTGATAGTTATAATGTAAATGTAACGGCAAGTCACCTGCGATTAAATATGGCTTTCCATTCAACAGGTTTTCAAACAAACTTAGCTGAAATCGAAGTTTATGGTACTAAAGTATCAAATGAAGTACCTCAACCAACACCAATTAACGTAAGTGATTGGCAAGGTAGTGAATGGCAAAAAGAATGGGATAAGTTTGAAAGTGATCAAGCTTATGCTGATCGTAAAGTAGTTAATGAGTTAACTAACTTAGTAGGAAGAGTTATTGGTGATGAATGGAAAGATAGTTTCACATTCCAATTACGTGATGAATTTGATGGAAATGATGTCTTTACAATTACTGATGGTGAAGATGGAAAAATCTTAATTACTGGTAATGATGGGGTATCATTAGCAAGTGGATTCAACTACTACTTAAAAAAATATTTAAATGTTGATTACAACCCATTATTTGAAAGTAATGTAGCTGTAGATAAAATTGTAGCCGTTAATGATAAAATTATTAAAGAAACACAATATGATTTACGTTATGCCTTAAACTTCTGTACATATTCATATACAATGTCTTTCTGGAACTGGGATGAATATGAAGCATTTATTGACTGGGCTGCTATGAATGGAGTTAACTTAATGCTTGATATTGTAGGACAAGAAGAAGTATTAAGACAAACATTTGCGCAATATGGATATAGTGATCGTGAGATTCAAGAATATATTCCAGGTCCAGCATTCTATGCATGGTTCTATATGCAAAACTTATTTAGCTATGGAGGACCATTACCAAGTTCTTGGTTTGAATCAAGAGTTGAATTAGGAAGACAAATGCATGATCGTATGCAAACTTATGGAATTTCACCAGTATTACAAGCATTTGGTGGACAAGTGCCAATTGACTTTGCGCAAAAGAATAAAGGAGCAGTTGTAACTGAATTAAAAGATTGGTGTAACTTCTCACGTCCTGCTGTATTACAACCATATGTAAATGATGGACAAGAAAATTACTATGATAAAGTAGCAGATACTTTCTATGCTGCTCAAGAAAATGTCTTTGGTAATTGTACTAAATATTATGCAACTGACCCATTCCATGAAGGTGGAAACCCAAGTGGATTAGACTTTGCTTTAACTTATACTAAAGTACAAGAAGCAATGTTACGTGCTGATGAAGATGCCGTATGGGTTATGCAACAATGGCAAGGAAACTTAGATGCTAATAAATTAAGTGGATTAGTAAAACCACAACAAGCCTTAGCTTTAGACTTACAAGCTGATTTAAACTCGCAAAATGGAGTTATGGAAAGTTATGATGTTCCATGGATTTGGAATATGTTACATAACTTTGGTGGTCGTATGGGATTAGATGCTAACTTACCAACAATTGCAACTAAACCATTACAAGATTACTATAACAAAGAAGATATGGTGGGAATTGGTATTACTCCAGAAGCTTTAGAAAACTCACCAATCGCTTATGAATTATTATTTGATATGACATGGGCAAGTGATTCAATTAACTTAGAACAATGGGTTAATGATTATGCTGCTCGTCGTGCTGGTGGTACTAGTGATGAATTACAATTAGCATATGAAAAATTATTAGAAACAGCATATGCTAAAAAGAATAGTTACTATCAAGGAGCTGCCGAAACAGTATTAAATGCAAAACCAACATGGAGTTTTGGTAGTGCTTCAACTTGGGGACACTCATCAATTTTCTATGATAAAGTAGAATTAGAAGAAGCATTACAATTATTAATTGATTGTTATGATGAATTTGAAGCTTCACCAGCCTTTAGATATGATGTAGCTGATGTTGCTGAACAAGTATTATGTAACGTAGCTATTGAATACCATGGTTTAATGAAACAAGCTTATAATAGTAGAGATTTAGCTTCATTTGATTACTACAGTACTAAATTCTTAGGAGTATTTGACTTATCTGAACAAATCTTAGGATCAAGTGAAGAATTTATGTTAGGTACATGGATTGAAGATGCTCGTAGTATGATTGATGGAGCTGATGATTGGACTAAAGACTTATTTGAATTTAATGCAAGAGCCTTAATTAGTACATGGGCTGAAGAAAGAGGAACTTCATTAAATGATTACTCTAACCGTAAATGGAATGGATTAACTGGACAATACTATAAAGCAAGATGGGAAGCATGGTTAGCTAACCGTCGTTGTGAAATTAGTGGTGAAAGTAAAGACAGTACTAACCAAGCTATTGAAAATATGGGATGGTTTATGTATGGATGGCAATGGGCTAACCAAAAATCAGATGATAACAATGCCTTCAAAACAACTGCTGATTATTCTAACTTAAAAGAAAATGCACAATTAGTATTAGATCGTTACTCTGTTACAGCTTTAAATGCGGAAGGAGCTAGTGCTAATAAGATTGAAAACGTTGCTTTAAATAAACCAGTAAGTGTAAGTGTTGCAAGTGATAGTGGAAATGCAGCTGATATTACTGATGGAAATACTGGTACATACTATGTAATTAAAAACAATGAACCAGCTACATTTACACTTGATTTACAAGGGGTATATTCAGTAGATGAAATTATCGTATCTGTAAATCAAGGGGCAGGAAACTATGCTTATGATTATAAATTAGAAGTTATGCTTGAAGATGGAAGCATGACAACAATTAAAGAACAAACTAATGGCTTTATTTATAGTAATACAACATTTACTATTAATAAGAAAATTTCTAAAATTGTTCTAACAATGAAATCAAGAAGTGATGTTTTAGCTATTGAATTAGGTGAAATTAAAGCTAATGCAACAATTGTTGAAGAAAATACAACAACATACAAAAATGTTTTACAAGGATTAAGTGCAACTTGTGAAAAAGGTACTTCTGACGATTCTAATATTAGTTATGTAACTGATGGAAATACAGGTAACTTATGGAAATCACCATGGAGTGGTGATATTGATTCAATGTATCCTGATAGTGTAAGTGTAGCTTTAGATGAAGCAACTTATGTCGAAACAATTGAATTATACTTAGAAAAAACAGGATTACCATTTAAATTCCATGTTGAAGTTGTTTTAGCTGATGATACAACTAAAACAATTATTGATAAACGCGATAATACAAGTGTTTTAGATGCTGCCTTATATACTGGTACAGTTAATGCTGAAATTAAAGCTGTAAAAGTAGTATTTGGTGGAACTACTAAACAAGGTGCAGCTGGACAAGCATCACCAGCTATCGCTGAACTTAAAGCTAATGTGGAAATTGTTGAAAATATTACTTATAAAAATGTTTTACAAGGATTAAGTGCAACTTGTGAAAAAGGTACTTCTAGTGATTCTAATATTAGTTATGTAACTGATGGAAATACTACTAACTTATGGAAATCATCATATAGTAATGATATTGATTCAATGTATCCAGATAGTGTAAGTGTAGCTTTAGATGAAACAACTTATGTCGAAAGTATTGAATTATACTTAGAAAAAGTTGGATTACCATTTAAATTCCATGTTGAAGTGGTTTTAGCTGATGATACAACTAAAACAATTATTGATAAACGTGACAATACAAGTGTTTTAGATGCTTCATTATATACTGGTACAGTTAATGCTGAAATTAAAGCTGTAAAAGTAGTATTTGATGGAACTACTAAACAAGGTGAAGCATACTTAGCATCACCAGCCTTAAGTGAAATTAAAGCTTTAGTAGCTAGTGATGATAATGATACAACAACTAGTGGTATTAACTATAGTAAATTAGCTGATGAATTAATTACCATGATTAATAAGTTACCTCAAGGTAGTGAACATGGAAAATATACTAGTGAAGCTATTGCTAGCTTAAAAGCAATGGTAAATGAATTTAAAGCTAATATTGCAGATAAAAAAGAAACAGAATTAGCTAAAGAATTTATTGCATTAAGTGCTAATGTATGGACTAAACGTGGAGAATTAGTAAATACAACTAACCGTATGCCATTATTAAATGCTTTAAGTGATGCTCAAGTTAGATTAGAGTGGACAGCTGATAAAGCATTAGAAGATGCATATAATGATGCAATGAAAGTATATCGTGCACAATATGTTAGTGATGCTCAATTAGCAGATGCACAAAAAGCTTTATTAGAAGCATATAACAATGTAGATATGAATGTTGATAAAGAAGCATTAAAAGCATTATATGATGCTAATAAAGATAAAAAAGCTAATGAATATCAAGAAGAAACTTGGGATGTATTCTATGCTGCTTTAACTAATGCCTTAAGTGTTTTAGAAAATGAAAATGCATCACCTAAAATGGTTGATGCTGCAATGAACCAATTATTAGCTGGAGTTGAATACTTAGTTAAAGTTGGAGAAGTTAATAAAAATGAGTTAAAAGCTGCTTACAATGCTAATAAAGATCGTGTTGAAGCTGATTACCGTAGTGAAACATGGGCACCATTTGCAAAAGCATTAGAAAATGCTAAAGCTTTAATTGAAGCTGATAAAGCAACTAAAGAAGAAGTAGATGCTGCTACTAAAGCATTATTAGAAGCTGCTAATAACTTATTAGGAATTAATGAATTACCTAGATTAGATGAAGAAACTTTAATCAATAAAGAAGCTAACTCAATTAAAGTAGATAGCTATTCATCTCAATGTGGTGGAGTTAATGAACCAACTGAAGGTGGTTATGGACAAGCTAATTGTACAATTGACCACAACAATGCAAGTTACTGGCACTCTAACTGGGCTAGCAATAATGGTGAATTACATACAATTACTTATGATTTAGGTAAAGAATTCAATGTTACTGATATTAAATTCTTACCACGTCAAAATGGTCGTAATGGAGATATTCATAAATTTAAAGTATATGTTGGAAACAGTAAGAATTTCAATGAAAATACATATGCTGGTGAATATGAATTTGCTAAAGATGGTACATTAAACCCTAAAGAATGGTATCGTGCATATTTAACTGACAATGGTACATTTACAGGTCGTTATGTAACAATTCAAATTACTGGATCATATGGAGATAGTGGTAATAACCAATTTGCTTCAATGGCTGAAATTAGATTCTATGGAGCAAGTAAAGATGTAGAACCAGTAGTAGTTGATAAAACAGCATTAAATGCGGCAATTAGTGAAGCTGAAAAAGTAAATAAAGCTGATTATACTGATGAAAGTGTTAAAGCTTTAGATGAAGCTTTAAGTGCTGCGAAAGCATTATTAGCTAATGAAAATGCTACGCAAGATGAAGTAGATGCTGCTGCTAAAGCTTTAACTAATGCAATTAGCGCATTAGTTAAAAAACCAGTAGTAAATAAAACTGAGTTAGAAAAAGCAATTAAAGCGGCTAAAGATACTGATACTACAAACAAAACAGCAGAAAGTATTGCTGCCTTAACTAGTGCTCTTAGTGCTGCAGAAAAAGTATTAGCTGATGAAAAAGCAACACAAGCTGATGTAGATGCTGCGGTTAAAGCAATTAATACTGCTATTGCTAACTTAAAAGATGTTGAAGTTAAACCTGAATACAAAGGTTATGATGATGTTGATAGCAAAGCTTGGTATGCTGGAATGGTACAAGAAGCTACTATTAAAGGATTAATGGGTAAAGATGGAAGTACAGGAAACAACTTCAATCCAGATGGAAAAATTACGCGTGGAATGGTAGCAACTGTCTTATATCGTATGGCTGGAGAACCAAAAGTAACATATGCTGATAAATTTAGCGATGTTAAAGATGGTTTATGGTATAGTAATGGTATTGTTTGGGCAAGTGAAGCTAAAGTAGTTAGTGGATATGCTAATGGTAAATTTGGACCAGATGATGCAATTAAACGTGAAGATTTCGCAATCATGTTAAGAAACTATGCTAACACATGTGGATTAAATACTAAATCTAGCCAATCATTAGAAACATTCAAAGATTACAAAGCTGTAAGTGCATATGCAAAAGATGCTATTGCATGGTGTGTAGAAAATGGCTTAATGAGTGGATCTACAGTTGGTGAAGAAAAATATTTAAATCCAAGTGCAAATACAACAAGAGCCGAAGCTGCGAAAATGTTTGTACAATTATCTAACTTAATCAAAAAATAATTAAAATAAGTGCTGGAAATCCAGCACTTTTTTAATTATTAGTTGTATACAGCATAATAGTAATGAATAAAGTGTCGATGTTTGTCGAAAACTTTACGATATATTTTAAGTAGATTAGTAGTATAAAAAACAAAGCTAAACTATAATGTAAGGGGATACATAAAGAGAGCTAATCAAGAAAGGAGTGTTCAATTATGAATAAGATTAGTCACATGTTTAAATTATTGTTTTTAGCTTTATGTTGTACTATTTCCTCAATTTCAATGCCGATTGTAACGTATGGTGAAGAAGAAAAAGTAGTATTTACTTATGATGGAGCCCATTTTACAAGTAAGAGCGATAGTGCAGGAGTAAGTATTACCCAACAACAAGATTCAAGGGTGGAAAAGGTTGCGAAACTAAATGAAGGAACCATTACGATTCGCTTTAGGTTAGCTGAAGGTTATACTAGGGATAATGCAGTATATACCTTATTTGGCTTAGCTAATCCTGATAATGGTGATAAACACTTTAATATTTATGTGGTACCTTCAAGTAAACGAATTGGTATGGAACAAATGGGTACTAGTGAAACAAATAATATGTTTTATACTAATGTTAGTACTTTTAAACAAGATGAAAGTTGGCAAACAATAACAATTACTAAAGCCAAAGATAATGGTTATGGAATTTTTGTAAATGATGGAAATGTTCTAAGAGTTTCTAAAAGTAATACGTATCCCCAAAATAAATTCTTAGATTATTTCTTCGATACTAATTTAGCTGATAGGGTGGAATTAAATATTGGTTATTCTAATCGTAATTTAAATGCTAGTGCACAATATCATATGATGGGAGATATTGATATGATTAGCATTAGTGAAGAAGTCTTAAGTGATGAAGAAGCTAAACAACAAAATACTAAATTAAATCAAGAACGTGATGAACTTGTTAGTAAATTTACTAATCTAATTAATGAATTAGAAAATAGTGAAGATCAATTAGTTCAAGATATACTTTCACAAGCTAAATTATTAGATACAAATAAGGCTTTAAGTAAAGAAATAAAGGAAATGCTTAATAAACTTCAAGAAGTTCAAGCTGGCGTGATTAAAGTCATTCCAACTAACTTAGATGAAGTAAAAAAACATAATCAAGAAAGTAAAGATTGGCATCGACTACAAGCAATGCTAGCAAGTGAAGAAGCAATTAATTGGGTCTTTACAGGTGATAGTATTACGCATGGAGCATATACTGCTAAAGCTTATAAAGCATATCCTGAATACTTTGAACAATATTTAAAAACAAGTACGATTAATGGAATTAAACGTAATCGTGATTTAGTAATTAATACCGGAGTATCTAATGCGGTATCACAAGAATTAATTAACTGGAAAGAAGGATATATCTTAAATAAAAAACCAGATGTTGTTTTTATTGCCATTGGGATGAATGATCAAACAATTGCCTATCGTGATGAAGGAACTAAAGATACAATTGCTACCCCACAACAAGTTCAAGCCTTTAAAAAGCGTATGGAAGAATTAGTTCAAATTGTGGAATCAAGTGGAGCTATTCCCGTTTTAACAACCCAAAATCATCGTAGTGAAATGGCTTATAAAGCTAATATGGATTTATATGCTAAAGCGATAAGAGAAGTAGCAATTGAACAAGATGTAATCTTAATGGATGTTAATATGCAATTCTTAGTATTAAATAATAATGATGTTACAAATATGACTTATATGAATGATAGCGTACATCCAAACTATAAAGGTTATTTTGAATGGGCTAAATTCATTATTGAACAATTAGAAATTAAAGATGAAACAAATGAATTATTTAAATTAACTTATGATGATTTATTAGTTAGTTATGATGATCAAAATATTAAAATTAATAATCAAGTTAGTAATTTAATCGGAAGTCGTAATGAAGATGCATTATTAAAATATGAAATAGGTAAACTATTTGATGGAGTTAATTACTTAATTAAAGATGATGAAGTAAATGACTTATTTGATAATGAAAATAATATTACGATACGTTTTAAAGTAAATAGTAATGATGAACAAACTTTAGTATCATTTACTAATCAAGATAATACCAAAGCTACTTCGGTTAAGTTAATTAATGGGATGGTTAGAATTACTATTAATGAAAATGGAACTAATCAATACTATTCTAAAGATTTTAAACTTACTAATGATGTTTGGCATACTTTAAGTATTAACTTTAATAAAACTAAAGCTAGTATTTATTTAGATGGTAATATAACTAGTAAACAAGAAATAGTTACTGACTTAAGTTTAAATCGTGAATTATATAATCAATTAACGATTGGGGCTAGTCGAGGAAGTAATTATCCAAATGGAGTTAATCAATTTAAAGGAATTATTGATTATGTGGAAATAAGTAAAGGTAATTTAACTGATGAACAAATAGCTACATTAACTAAAGAAACTCGTGAAATTGATGCTTCATTATTTACTAAACATTTCAATAATAATACTAATATTCAAATGTGGTCATATGTTGGAGGAGCAACCTTAGAAGGAGTTATGAATGAATATAGTACGAAAAACTTTGTGCAAACATTTAATGAAGTATATCGATGGGAAGCTTATGGACAAGGACAAATTCAACGATCTAAATTCTATGTAAATCATGCTCATGATGGCTTAACAATGAAATATTTTAATGATAATTATGAAAAGATTGTTGGGGTTATTAAACAAGGTAATGGTAATGATACCCTAACTATCTTGCCAGATATTTATGATCGTGAGGGTAACTTAGTTGAAGGAAGTGTAGAGGAATTTAAAACTAATTTAGAAAGTTTAGTGCAAAAAGCTAAAGATGATCAAAGAACGGTTTTATTAATGACGCCAATTATGATTGATGAAAGTTTAAATGCATATGTCGAAGTAATGAAAGAAGTAGCGGAAAGTAAACAAGTAGCTTTAGCTAATAGTTATCAATATTTTATGGATGCTAATAAACATAATGCTAGTATTGAACGTTTATGGTTTGATAATGATGGTTTCTTAAATTGTGTAGGTCAAAATCAATTATCACGTTATTTATGTGGTCTAATGGGCTTAAAAGGAACCCAAACGTTTACTTTAGATTACTATACCCAAGTGGAGTGTGAAGTTAGTGAATTAAAACCTAAAGTTGAACGTAAGTTACAACAAGTAATTATTGATGTAGCAGGATTACGTGATATGCCATACTTCTTTAGTGAATTTAAGATTTATGAATTTAATGGTACTAATAAGGATTTAGTGGCAAGTAGTAATGAAAATGTAATAATCATCGATCATGTAGATAATCAAAAACATCTTTATGAAATTGAAGCTAGGGTTGGTAAAGAAGCTAATGTTATTAAGTATGTGATCTTTAAAGCTGAAGTAGAAGTAATTAATCAAGTGGATAAACAAGAATTATCCCAATTAGTTGAAGAAGCTAAAAAGATTGATACAAGTAATAAAACAGTAAGTTCAATTGCTTTACTAGAAAAAGTGATTAAAGAAAGTGAACAATTATTAAATGATGATAAAGCTAGTCAAAGTGATGTAGATAACATGATTACTAAATTACAACAAGCAATTGATAATCTAGAAGATAATAAATTAATTTATGATGATGTAAAAGAAAGTGATTGGTTCTATAAAGTCGTAGAATTAATTACTAAGCTTAAATTGATGGGATTTGATGGAAATTCTACTTGTTTTAAACCTAATAAACATATTTCCCGGGGAATGGTTGCTACAATTATGCATCGTTTAGCTAAATGTCCTAAAGCTAATAAAGGTATAGCTTTTAAAGATAATCATCAAGGTTTATGGTATAGTGAAGCTATTGATTGGATTAGTGAAGAAGGGATAGTTCGTGGTTATGATAGTGGCTACTTTGGAGTTGATGATGATATTACTAGAGAAGATTTAGCCATCATGATTAGAAATTATGCTAATCATTATGGAATTAATACTAATAGTAAAAAAAGATTAAATGAATTTAAAGATTATCAACAAATAAGTGATTATGCTAAATCAGCATTAGCATGGTGTGTTGAACAAGGAATTATTAGTGGTAGTAATCATTATTTAAAACCACAAGGTAAAGCTAGTAGAGCTGAATGTGCTAAAATGTTTGTCTTATTAAATAATATTATTAAGTAAAAGTAGGGAAGGTGATTTTATTCACCTTCCTTTTTGTGATAAAAAGTAACAACATATAAATTAAACGCTTTCATAAATATTAACTTATATGCTATAATATATCCGAAATGTTTACATTAAGGATATGAAAGGAGAAAAGATAATGAAAAAACAATTTCAAAAAGCTTTATCGGCTGTTTTAGCAACTTCTTGTGTTATTTCAACACCATTATCTTCAGTAGGAACTATTTTTGCTGCGGAAGCTAGTGATAAAGTAGTTGTAACAAACAGCAATAATGTTGTTACAATTGGTAATGAAGACTTACAACGTGAGTTTAGTATTGCTAATAACAAACTAACAACAACTAAAATCAACAACTTATTAGGAAAATCAGAATTTATTCCTAATGCTGGTTCAGAAGAATTTGTGATTAAAACCTTAGCTACTAAAGCTACTGATGGAACACAATTCATTACTGAAGGAACTGCTTGTGAAGGTACAACAGTTGAAGCTATTACTGATGGTAAGAGTGAACAAGGAAACTACTGGTGTTCAGCTGAAGGTAGTCCATTTATTACCGTTGACTTTGGAAAAGCAACTGAAGTTAAAACAATTAACTATATTCCAAGATTTGATGCTGGTGCTAAATATGACTGTACTGGTCGTGTAACAAACATGAACATTCAATACTGGGATGGTAGTGATTGGAAAGATTTAGGTGATTTTGCTTTAGAAACAGCTAAAGAAGTAGCACCTGAACCAATTGAATTAAAAGAAGCAATTAATACTACTAAAATTAAACTTACTGCTAACGAATCATATTTCTGGAGTGATGCTGGACGTAATAAACACATGAGCATTGCGGAATTAGAAATTAAAGATAGCAAAGGAGCTAGTGTTATTGTTGAAAACAGTTCAACTAAAGCACAAGAAATTAAATCAAGTGAATTAACTTTAGCTAAAGATGGAGTTAAAGTTGAAGATACTACAGCTACAATTAATGATGTAGAAAAAACTGGTAAATTAATTACTTTCACTTTTGAACCTGTTACCGTAGGTAAAGGTGAAGCTAGTATTAAAGAAAAAGTAGTTATGTATGATGATGATCACTTCATGCGTAAATTCTTAGAAGTTAAATTTGATGATCAAACAGCTCGTATTGATTACATTGACTGTGAACATTTAGTAGTTGATGGAGATGATACAACATGGACTATTCCTAAAGGAATGGGTGGAATTGTTGAAATGACTGAATATAAAGCTAACTTAGGTCAACCAATCTATGTTAACGGTATGTTCTTAGGTTCAGAATTCCCTGAAACTGATACTCAAATTGAAGATAACTTAGGACACATTCGTTACTTCACTGGTAAAAACTTTACTGATTTTGCTCGTGATGGACAATTAACCCAAGATGGAACTTATGTTACTTGGCAAACAGTA
The DNA here is from genome assembly GCA_964593515.1 of uncultured Erysipelotrichaceae bacterium. Classification (GTDB taxonomy): domain Bacteria; phylum Bacillota_I; class Bacilli_A; order Erysipelotrichales; family Erysipelotrichaceae; genus JAXJYR01. Next base: position 3,022 of record CAZQJH010000002.1, on the reverse strand, counting down.
TTAGGAGCTTCTCGTACTGATGGAAGTGATCGATTAGTTCTTCAAACTGATTTCTATGATTATATTGAAAGTATTGCCACACCAACAGATTTCCGTTTACAATACAACTCATGGTTTGACTACATGTTGCTTATTGATGACGAAGCCATTGCTTCATCATTTACCGAAATGGAAAAAGAATTAACTCAAGCGGGAATTCGTCCAATGGATTCTTATACTGTTGATGATGGATGGAACAACTACCATGATACAAGTGTATTTGATGTTGAACGTTCAGGAACAACAATTAACGAAGATGGATTCTGGACATTTAACTCTAAATTCCCTAATGAATTAACACCATCATCTGACTTAACACACCGTTTTGCTTCAGATATGGGAACATGGATTGGGCCTCGTGGAGGATACAACTACTTCGATAATCTAGCTAACATTATTGCTGCTGCTGGTAATGGAAGTAAAGCCGGTGGATCTATTGACGTAGCTGATGGTCGTTATGTTAAAAAATTCGAAGAAATGGCTATTGACTGGATGACTAGATGGGGAGTTAACTACTGGAAATGGGATGGATTTGCTGATAACTGGCAATATAACTCATTCCCATCTGGAGAAGGTGTTGTAGGATATAGTGAATCTAACCATCATATGTATGGTGGTCCTAACCAAATGTACCATGTAACTGACTTATGGGAAAAATGGATCGTATTATTAGACAATGTACGTGCTGCGCAAAAAGATTTAGAAATGGATGACTTATGGATTTCATTAACTTGTTATACAAACCCAAGTCCTTGGTTCTTACAATGGGCTAACTCTGTTTGGTTACAATGTGCTGGAGACCGTGGAGAAATTTCTAACTCAGTATTAGATAACAAAATGGATAACATGTTAACATACCGTGATGCTAACTACTATGAATTCGTAGTTAAACATGACTACCAATTCCCATTAGCTAACATCTATAACCATGACCCTGCTTATGGAGTAACTGGTACAGGTATTACAATTAACTCAATGAACGCAGAAGAATTCAAAAACTACATGTACATGATGTTAACTCGTGGAAATGCGCTTTGGGAATTACACTACTCAGATTCAATTATGGATAGTGAAAAATACTTAATTACAGCTGAATTCTGTGAATGGGGAGAAGCTAACTTCGATATGTTAAGAAACGCTAAGATGATTGGTGGACACCCTGCAGTTAATACTAAATTAAATGTATACCGTCATGGTAGAATTGATGCAAATGAAGTTCAAGAAGCTTATGGATTTGCTTGTTTCGCTAACAGTGAAGGTATTATTTCAATGCGTAACCCAGCAGCTACACCTCAAACAATTACATTCACATTAAATGATGCAATTGGAGTAAATGATGATACAACTTACTACATGAGTGTTGAACATGCTTATTCACCAACAACTGTAACTAATGTTGACAAAACTACTTATGCAAAAGGTGATGTAGTTAGCGTAACATTACAACCAGGTGAAACTCAAATCTGGAACATGAAACAAACTAAAGATACTACTGCTCCTAGCGTAGATAAAGTAAGTGTTATTTCTGATACTCAAATTTCAGTTAAAACAAGTGAAAAATTAGGTGTTGCAGCTGAATTTAGTGCTAAAGTAAATGGTAAAGAAGTAGCTACAACTACTGTTGCTTCTGCTGATGATCGTACATTCTATGTAACATTTGATGCTGCTTTAAATGATGGAGATAAAGTAGAATTAGTAGCAACTGCTGGTAAAGACGTTGCTGGTAATGCTTTAAGTGCTACATTAAATACTGTTCATTATACTGGTAATGAAGTTGCTAGTGTTGATAGTGTAACAGCAACTAACCAAGTTATTTCTAAAGCTAGTCGTAGTTTAACTGCAAACAATGACTTTACATTAACTGCTACAGTTAAAACTAATGATAAAGATGTTGTATTAGTTAAACAAGGTGATGCTTACCAATTAGGAATCGATAAAGATGGATACTTCTACTTCACAATGAACAACACTACTGTTAAATCAAGTGTTAAAGCAACTGCTGATTACGAACAATCAGTAAGTGCAGTACGTGAAAACAATGGTATTATCCGTATTTATGTAGATGGACAATTACAAAACTCAGTATACAAAGCTGAAAACAAAGCATATGTTGTGAAAGCTAATGATATCGTAGCTAATAAAGTAAATGGAACATTAACTGATGTTGTTGTTTACGATAAAGGATTAGGATATGATGAAGTACCTACAAGTGAATTAGGTGAATTAGTTAAAAAATTAACTGCTGAAGAAGAATTATATACACCTGCATCTTGGCAAGCAGCTAATATGGATGTTATTTTAGCTGCCGCTAAAGAAGCTGCTGCTTCATTAGATCGTGAAGCAATGGCAGAAGCTAAAGCTAACTTAGAAGAAGCTATGGCTAAATTAGTTGTAATGCGTGTATTAGATGAAGCTACATTAATCAACAAAGATGCTAACTCAATTAAAGTAGAAAGCTACTCATCACAATGTGGTGGAAACGGAGAACCAAATGAAAATGGTTATGGTCAAGCTAATTGTACAATTGACTACAACGATGCAAGTTACTGGCACTCTAACTGGTTAAGCAACAATGGAGAAAAACATACTATTACTTACGATTTAGGAGAAGAATACACATTAACTGATGTTAAATTCTTACCTCGTCAAGGAGCTCGTAATGGGGATATCCACAAATTTGAAGTATATGTAGGTAATAACAGTGATTATACTAAGAATACTTTAACTGGTGAATATGTATTTGCTAATGATGGACAATTAGATCCTGCTAAATGGTACCGTGCTTTAGTACAAGAAAATGGAACATTCACTGGACGTTATGTAACAATTCGTATTACTGGATCTTATGGAGATAGTGGTAGTGACCAATTCGCTTCAATGGCTGAAATTAGATTCTATGGAACTAAAGAAGGTGAAGAACCAGTTGTAGTTGATAAAACTGAATTAGATGCTGCTATTAAAGCTGCTGAAAAAGTTGATACAA
>CAZQJH010000001.1:0-40129 GCA_964593515.1 uncultured Erysipelotrichaceae bacterium | reverse complement strand
AATTTATAATGATATATTAAACTATATAAAAATAGACTAATCAACATCAATTGATCAGTCTATTTATGTTTTAAAGATTAATTAAGTGCTTCGTTAATAATTGCTTGTACTTCCTCAACACTTCGATTCATACAAGTAGCAATATCTTCGATTGATAGATTTAGATTATGTAAATTTATGATTGTTTGTTTATTTTGTGCTTCATTACGTTTTCTTTCCGCTGCAATTCCTTCGTTAAGTCCATCTTCAAAAGAAGTTCTTATTAATCCAAGTGATGCATTACACATATCATTCACATCCTTTCTTCCCTCTTCATTAAATAGTATTCCGTATTTGTCATCTAAAATGGCTATTTTTTCTTTAGAATTCAACTTACTTCTAAAGACTAAATCTAATAAGTAATATAAATCATAATACTCATCTTTAGGAATATTACCTTTACCTAATCCTACTTCATAAATATTAGAAATATCATTACTTTTTAATTTAGTTTTACCAGATAATACTATAGGTTGAAATTTTTGTATTTGAATGAAGTAATCATCCATAAACAACAATAACCAAATCGAATGTATTTTAATTATATGATCATAATTTTGTTTAATAAATTCACGATTCTTTTGGGATGATACCATTCGTGAAGTATAATACAATTCACGATTACACATCTTATAATGGCTATTTAATCCTTGTTGGATCTCGATATTAATCAACATCTTTTGATATGTAATTGGACTAGTTACATAAAAAAGTAAATCATAACAAATCATCTCTTCATCAACTTCACTTATTTTAATATCGTTATCAAGATATGGAATGATATCTTCAATATCATAAGTCTTAAAATCAACAATCAACTTTTTTAATAGAAAAGCTAAAATATATTTATTAGCCATAATCCGCTTAGCACATTCATCATATCGATCTTTATATTGCTTAATCAGTAGTGACTCTATCATGTTTTCACCTCCTTCATATTATTGTTCGTATGAAGAAGATAAATTCTAAAAAAAAATAATAAAAAAAACTTGAAAGTCGAAACTTTCAAGTTTTAATTAGTATATTTTAGATTAAATTACTCAACGATTTCAGTAACTGATCCAGAACCTACTGTACGTCCACCTTCACGAATAGAGAATTTAGTTCCTTGTTCGATAGCGATTGGAGCGATTAATTCTACGTTCATGTCAACGTTGTCACCAGGCATAACCATATCTACACCTTCTGGTAAAGTGATTACTCCAGTAACGTCTGTTGTACGGAAGTAGAATTGAGGACGGTAGTTAGAAACGAATGGAGTGTGACGTCCACCTTCTTCTTTGCTTAATACATAAACAGCAGCAGTGAATTTAGTGTGTGGGTTTACAGTTCCAGGTTTAGCTAAAACTTGTCCACGTTGGATTTCATCACGGTTAACCCCACGTAATAAAGCACCGATGTTGTCTCCTGATTCAGCGAAGTCTAATTGTTTACGGAACATTTCTAATCCTGTAACAACTGTTTTACGAGTATCTTTGATACCAACGATTTCAACTTCTTCGTTTAATTTAACGATTCCACGTTCAACACGTCCAGTAGCAACTGTTCCACGTCCAGTAATAGTCATAACGTCTTCTACTGACATTAAGAATGGTTTATCTACATCACGAGTTGGGTCAGGTACGTATTCATCAACAGCGTCCATTAATTCGTTGATTTTTGCTTCGTATTCTGGGTTTCCTTGTAATGCTTGGTAAGCAGATCCACGGATAACTGGAGTGTTTTCTCCATCGAATCCGTATTCGCTTAATAAGTCACGAACTTCCATTTCTACTAAGTCGATTAATTCTTCGTCATCAACTAAGTCACATTTGTTTAAGAATACTACGATGTAAGGTACACCTACTTGACGTGCTAATAAGATGTGTTCACGAGTTTGAGGCATAGGTCCATCAGAAGCAGCTACTACTAAGATAGCTCCGTCCATTTGAGCAGCCCCAGTGATCATGTTTTTAACGTAGTCAGCGTGACCTGGACAGTCTACGTGAGCGTAGTGACGTTTTTCAGTTTGGTATTCAACGTGTGCAGTGTTGATTGTGATTCCACGTTCTTTTTCTTCAGGTGCTCCATCGATTTGGTCGTAAGCTTGAGCTTGAGCCATACCGTTTTTAGCTAATACGTTAGTAATAGCAGCAGTTAAAGTAGTTTTCCCGTGGTCAACGTGTCCGATTGTTCCAATGTTAACGTGAGTTTTAGAACGATCAAATTTTTGTTTTGCCATTTTAAATTTCCTCCTATGGTTTTCTTATCATTAATATAATAATTCAAATTTATCTTAAAAGCAACAATTAATTGTCAGAACTGTTGTTTTTAATGATCTTTTCAGCAATACTGTTAGGTACTTTGCTGTAGTGGTCGAACTTCATAGAGTAGTTTCCACGACCTTGAGTGAATGAACGTAAGTCAGTTACGTATCCAAACATTTCTGATAAAGGAATGTGCGCTTTAACAACGATTGCATTTCCTCTTTCTTCTTGGTCAGTAATTTGACCACGACGAGAACTTACGTCACCCATAACGCTACCTAAGTATTCGCTTGGTGCAGTAACTTCAACCATCATGATTGGTTCTAAGATAACTGGTTTACATTTTTTAGCAGCAGCTTTTAATGCCATTGAAGCAGCGATCTTATATGCCATTTCACTAGAGTCAACGTCATGGTAAGATCCATCGAATAATGTTGCTTTAATGTCGATTACTGGGTAACCAGCAACGATACCTTTATCTAAAGCATCAATTAATCCTTCTTCAGTTGGTTTGATGTATTCACGAGGAACACTTCCTCCAACAGTAGCATCAACGAATTCAAATCCTTTTCCTTCTTCTTGTGGTTCGAATTTAATCCATACGTGTCCATATTGTCCACGACCACCAGATTGACGAACGTATTTTCCTTCACATTCTGCAGCTTGTTCAATAGTTTCACGGTAAGCAACCATTGGTTGACCTACGTTAGTTTCAACTTTGAACTCACGACGTAAACGGTCAACAATAATGTCTAAGTGTAATTCTCCTACCCCAGCAATAATTGTTTGTCCTGTTTCTTGGTCAGTGTAAGTTTTGAAAGTTGGGTCTTCTTCAGCTAATTTAGCTAAAGCTAATCCCATCTTATCTTGGTCATTTTTAGTTTTAGGTTCAAGACTTAATTGGATAACTGGTTCTGGGAATTCCATTGTTTCAAGAATGATGTGAGCATCTTCAGCACATAATGTATCTCCAGTAGTAGTTTGTTTTAAACCAACTGCTGCTGCGATATCCCCAGCAAATACTTCATCAATTTCAGTTCTTGAGTTAGAGTGCATTTGAACTAAACGTCCAAAACGTTCTCTCTTACCTTTTGTAGAGTTCATTACATAACTTCCTGATTTAGCAGTACCTGAGTAAACACGGAAGAATGATAATTTTCCTACGAATGGGTCAGTAGCAATTTTGAATGCTAATGCTGAGAATGGTTCGTTGTCGTCAGCGTGACGTTCAACTTCACTTCCATCTTCTAATGTTCCTTTAATAGCAGGAATATCTAATGGTGAAGGTAAGTATTCAACAACAGCATCTAATACCATTTGAACCCCTTTGTTTTTATATGCAGAACCACATAATACTGGGAAGAAATCTCCAGTACATACAGCAATACGAAGAACACGTTTAATATCTTCGATGCTTGGTTCTTCACCTTCTAATACAGCCATCATGAATTCTTCGTCGTAATCAGCTAAGTATTCGATTAATTCTTGACGTTTTTCTTCCATTAAATCAACTAAGTCAGCAGGAACTTCACGTTCTTCAACTACAGTTCCTTTGTCTCCTGTGTTGTATAATGCTTTTCTTTCAATGATGTCTACGATACCTTCGAAACTTGATTCAGCTCCGATTGGTAATTGAATTGGACAAGATTTAGCTCCTAAACGATCTACGATTGTTTGACATGACATTAAGAAGTCAGCCCCAGTAGCATCCATCTTGTTACAGAATACGATACGTGGTACCTTGTAGTTAGTAGCTTGACGCCAAACTGTTTCAGTTTGAGGTTCAACCCCTGCTTTAGCATCTAATACAGTTACCGCACCGTCTAATACACGAAGTGAACGTTCAACTTCTACTGTGAAGTCAACGTGACCTGGAGTATCGATAATGTTTAAACGGTGAGCATCAAATTGGTGGTTAGTTCCAGACCATTGAGCAGTTGTAGCTGCAGATGTAATTGTGATCCCACGTTCTTGTTCTTGTTCCATCCAGTCCATTGTTGAAGCTCCATCGTGAGTTTCTCCAATTTTGTGATTTACCCCTGTATAGAATAAGATACGTTCTGTAGTTGTAGTTTTACCAGCGTCAATGTGCGCCATAATACCAATGTTACGTGTGTTTTCTAATGAAATCTTACGTGGCATGATATTTCTCCTTTCCTACCAACGGTAGTGAGCAAATGCTTTGTTAGCTTCTGCCATTTTGTGAGTATCTTCACGTTTTTTCACTGATGCTCCAGTTCCGTTTGCAGCATCGATGATTTCAGCAGCTAATCTTTGCTCCATAGTTTTTTCGTTACGTAAACGAGCGTAGTTTACGATCCAACGTAAACCTAAAGTTAATCTTCTTTCAGCTGATACTTCAACTGGTACTTGGTAGTTAGCCCCACCAACACGACGAACTTTAAGTTCTAATAATGGCATTACGTTTTCTAAAGCTTTTTCGAAAACTTCCATTGGTTTTTCATTTGTTTTTACTTCAATAATATCAAACGCATTGTATAGGATATTTTGTGCTACCCCTCTTTTTCCATCAATCATGATTTTGTTAATTAAACGAGTAACTAACTTAGAGTTGTAAATTGGATCTACTAATACATCGCGTTTTGCAACATATCCCTTTCTAGGCATATTTATTCTCTCCTTTCATAATTGATTTCTTATTTTTTACCTGCTTTTGGCTTTTTAGCCCCATATAATGAACGTCCTTGGTTACGGTTAGCCACACCAGCACAGTCTAATGTTCCACGAATAATGTGGTAACGTACCCCTGGTAAGTCTTTAACACGTCCTCCACGAATCATAACAACACTGTGTTCTTGTAAGTTGTGTCCAATACCTGGGATGTAAGCAGTAACTTCCATTCCATTACTTAAACGAACACGAGCATATTTACGAAGTGCTGAGTTTGGTTTCTTAGGTGTCATTGTTCCAACACGTGTACAAACTCCACGTTTTTGTGGTGCACTTAAGTTAGTAGGACGTTTCTTTAATGAGTTGTACCCTCTGTTTAAAGCTGGTGATTTAGAAACGTTGATGCTTTTTTCTCTACCTTTTCTAATTAATTGGTTAATAGTTGGCATATGTCTCCTCCTTTCCTCTCTTTCTTTTCTTTCTCAACACACATTTCCGGGTGTGTCATTTTCAAGCACACACTTGGCGCTTGCTAGAATATTCTATATCTAACCATTTTATTTGTCAACTATTTTTTTTAAAAATTTTTAACTTTTTTCACTTTCTTTAAATATGCTTTTTAAGCAAAAAAAGAAGACTGTTTCCACAATCTTCTTACTAGTTATTTATGATAAGGATTATTATTTTTAATCATATATCCACGATATACTTGTTCCAACAAGATCACTCGTGTCATTTGATGGGTAAAAGTCATATCTGATAATTTTAAACGATAATTAGCTCGTTTATAAACATTTTGACCAGGACCTAATGAACCAGCAATCACAAAAGTAATGGTTGAAGCATGATAAGTTTGAATTTGTTCTAATTTCTTAGAAAAAGCCACACTATCAAGCATTTCTCCCCATAAGTCTAATAATACAACATATTCACCATCTTTAATTTTAGCTAATAAAGCTTGTCCTTCTTTTTCTTTAGCTTGTTCATTTTGGGCTTGTGAATTATTTTGTGGAATAATTTCTTCATTTACTTCAATAATTTCAACCTTAGTAAATGCTTTAAGTCTTTTCACATACTCATTAATATAATCCTTCACAAATTTTTCTTTTATTTTTCCTACTGCTACTATTTTTATCATAAACCACCTTGATATATCCCAAATTGTTGGGCGGCATGAATTCTCATCTTAGTTGCATCAATGCCTTTACGTTGTAATGTTGAAACCAAAGTATCATATGCTAATTGCGTTGTATTTCCTTCTCGTGAAATATGCGCCAAGACAATTTCTTTAGTTTTTTCTGGTGCAATTACTTGACTTAAGATATTAGCACTATCTTCATTACATAAATGTCCTATATCCGAAATGATACGCTGTTTAATGAAATATGGACGTTTAGTTGCCATCAACATTTCCACATCATGATTACTTTCAAAGATATAGTAATCAGCTCCACTAATTAATGCTTTCACATCATTCGCAACATATCCCGTATCAGTAATATAAACCAACTTTTCTTGCTCACTACGAATAATATAGCCTACTGTTTTTTCACTATCATGTGATAATGGTATAACTTGAACTTTTAAATTCTTAATTTGAAATTGTTCATATGCTTCCACAACGTTTAAACAATCAGTGTCCGCTACAACACTACAATATGTATCTACATGATCAAACATCTTCAATTGACTAGTATGATCTTTATGCATATGCGTAATTAATAAGGCATCAACTTTTTTATAATCAACTTCAATTTCTTTAAATTGTTTTTCAAGATAACGTTGGGTACTACCACAATCAATAACAATTGTCGCATCTTCATGTTGAATAACACAACAATTTCCCTTCGAACCACTTGCTAATAAAGTAAATCTCATTTTAATTACCCTCTGATGATAAGTTAAAGAAAGCTTGAATTGATTTTTGGAAGGCTAATGACACCTGACCAGTAGAACCATTACGATGTTTCGCAATATCTACATCTGTTTTATCAGTTGCATTTGGATCTTCTTCTATTTCTTCATCTTCACCATCTTTTTTCTTATAATATTCATCACGATATAAGAACATAACAATATCCGCATCTTGTTCAATAGCTCCTGATTCACGTAAATCAGATAACATTGGACGTTTATCACTTCTTGTTTCAACACTACGTGATAATTGTGATAAAGCAATAACTGGACAATTCATTTCTCTCGCTAATCCTTTTAATGCTCTTGAGATTTCTGAAATTTCTTGTTGGCGATTATCACTACCACGTGAACTATTTCCACTAATCAATTGTAGATAATCAATTACAATTAAATCTAAACCATGTTCACTTTTTAATTTACGACATTTCGAATATATTTCACCAACTTTAATATTAGAAGAATCATCAATAAAGATTTTACTTCCCATTAATTCGTTGGCTGCTTCGTTTAATTTATTAAATTCTTCATCACTAATAAACCCACTACGCATCTTACTAGATTCAACATAACTTTTAGCACTTAAAATACGACGCATTAATTGTTCAGCAGGCATTTCCAGTTCAAAAATAGCAATTGCTCCAGGGTTATAAAACGATGCATTTAAAGCTAAGTTTAAAGCAAAAGCCGTTTTCCCCATCGCTGGACGAGCCGCAAGAATAATTAAATCTCCACGTTGAAAACCATTAGTTTTTTTATCTAAATCAATATAACCAGTTTTAACTCCGGTAATTCGTGAATCACTATTACGTAAATTCATTAATTCTTGCATAACATTAGAAATTACACTACGACTAGTTTTAAATTCACTAGCTTTACGATCTCTAGTAACATTTAAAATCTCCCGTTCAGCATAATCCATAATATCATCTAACGTTTCACTGCCTTGAAATCCTTTTTCCAAAATGCGATTCGCACAATCAATTAACTTTCGAGCATGGGCATGTTTCTTAATAATATCGATATAATGACGTGAATTAACACTTGATATCGAAGTATCAGCTAATTGCACAACATAATCAATACCCCCAACTCGATTCAACATATCTAAATCTTGTAGACGCGCTACTAATGTTGTTACATCAATTGGTTTATGTTGATCAGTAATATCCATCATTGCTTGAAAGATTTCTTGATGCATATCTGAGTAAAAATCATATTTTTCTAATCCTTCATCAAAAACAATTTTACTAACTTCGCTATAAACAAGCATTCCTCCTAAGATTGCTTGTTCAGCCTCATTACTGTGAGGTAATTCACGACTCATAAACTACCCATGTACTTGAATTTTTAATACCGCAATAACTTTATTACGATATAAATCAATTCGTACTTTACTTTCCCCTAAACAAATAATTGGTGAAGAATCGATTAGTTTCTTTTTCTCAATTTTAATTCCATGTACTTTTAATAATTGTTCCACGATTTGTTTACTTGAAACACTTCCAAATACGCGTCCATCTTTTCCCACACGTAAATTAAAATCTAATTTTAAGTTTTCAATTACTTCTTTTAAAGCAATTGCATCTTTTTCTTTTTGCGCTTCTTCTAAAGCTTTTTGTTTATTTTGTTCTTCTAATTCTTTTAAGTTTGCCTCATTAGCTACTACCGCTAAATTTTGTTTAATTAAGAAGTTTTTAGCGTATCCATCACTAACTTCTTTAATTTCACCTTTATTTCCTACTTTACGTACATCACTCAACATGATTACTTTCATGATTATATTCCTCCTTTATTTCTGACATATATTGTTCAATACATGTTTTTAATTCTTCATATAACTCACTTACATTACTATCACTACGTTGTAGTCCAGCAGCCGAAAAATGTCCTCCACCATTCATTTTTTCTAAAATGACTTGCACATTCACAACTCCTTTACTACGTGCTGAAATAGCTACTTCATTAGCACTAATTCTAGCAATTACGAAACTAGCTTCCATTCCTTTAATATCTAATAAAGAATCAGCTGCTTGTGACATTAATGTACGATTAATAATTTGTTCATCATCATATGGTACTACTAACATCTTATCCGCAATTGGTATTGCACAATTAACTACTTTACTTTTCGCAGCAAAATCAAGATATGTTTCTTTAAGCATATTTTCTGCTACATTACAATCAACCCCGATTTTACGTAAATAAGCCGCTGCTTCAAATGTTCGACTTCCTGTACGAGCTCTAAAGTGATTACTATCCACTAAAATACCTGCATACATTAAAGTTGCTTCTTCTAGCGGTAAAGTAAACTTAGTTTGATATTGGACAAATTCACACATTAATTCACATGTTGAACTAGCACTTGTTTCAATATAAGTTAATAATGGGTTAGTAATAAAACATTCCCCACGACGATGATGGTCAATAATAATGGTACGACTAGCTTTAGCTAAAGTTAAAGGTGCTCCACATTGACTTTCATTATTATGGTCAACTACCACAACTAAATCTTTTTCATCAATTAATGTGCTTGCTTCTTCATCAGTAATAAAATGATAACGATTTGATAAAATATTTTCATATTCTAATAAAGCATCATTTAATTGACCTTCAATACCTCCACTTTTCGAAACAATAAAGCATTCCTTACCAATATTACGCGTAATAGCACTTACACAAAGCGCTGCTCCCATACAGTCAAAATCCATATCTTTATGTCCAAGCACAAATACTTTTGAACTAGAATGAATAGTTTCTAAAATAGCTTGATTCATAACTCTAACGCGTACTTTACTTCGTTTTTCTTTAGCTTCACTATTTCCACCAAAGAATTTAACATTTTCCCCAAAGCGTTTAATCGCAATTTGATCTCCCCCACGACTTTGCGCTAATTCTAATAAATCATTTACCATGGTATCCAATAAAGATAAATCATTAGTACCATAAGCAAAAGCCATACTTAATGTAATTGCTACTTCAATACTTTCACTACTTTTCTTAACGGTATTTAAAATTTGGAATTTATCATTCATAACATTTCTAAATTGTTTTTCCGTTAAGATAACTAAGAAACGATCACTACGAATACGACGAATCAGCATTTCATTACGTGATGCCCATTCCACAATCGGTTGACGTACCACACTATTAATTTGCATCATCTTTGTTTCATCTTCATATTGTTGGATTTCTAAATAATTATCTAATTGAATTAAACCAATAACTAAACCATCATCTTTTAACTTTTGATTAACTTGATAATAGTTAGTAATATCTTTCACAAATAACACTCCCGCATTTTCTTTACGGCTAATTTCATATACATAATCACTATCTTTAATCGTAACTAATTGTTGTTCACCATTAACTAATGGAGCTAAATCATTAAACCATGCTCCTACTTTTTTCCCTACTAATGAAGGATAACGTTGTAATAAGAAATCACTAACCCAAGTAATATAGTATTGTTCATCAAAAACAACAATCCCCATCTTAGCTAAAATCATTGCTTCTTTCGCATCTACCCCTAGAATACGATTTAATTCAATATTTTGATCATGACGATTTTTACTAAGACGATAAACAACCCATAGTAATAATAATCCATTAATAATTACCATTACGACAAAAGGTATAATATTAATCATATTTATTTGTGCATAATTTAAGCATAGCAAACAAACAATTTGAGCTAAAACTAAAATTACTAACTGTACTTTAATATTTTCTAAATATCTCATACAAGCTCCCTTCTTTGACGTGAATCAACAAATTGATTCACTAATCCATAAAATGCAATTAATTGTGAAGTAATTGGTATAAAAGCTAATAATAAGGCTACAAACATCATCCAACGTTTTTGCTTTAAGACACTATGATACCAAAGAATACATACTCCATATCCACAGCAAATCAAATAAGCAGCAATCATTAAACATTGTCCTAATAGTTGATACTGACTTAATTGAAAATAAGTAGTTACATAAAAAAATGCAAAACATGTTATACAAGCATATTTAACCCATTTAGGTAAAACTAAAAAGATTGGACTTTTACTTTCGATAGTTGTAATCTTTAATCTTTTTAATAAGATAATACTTCCATAATGAATAACAAAACCTTGTAATAAAGCTAATACAATCGCATATACAACCCCTACAAGCATAACTAAAGACATAACATCAATATTACTAACTTTAAATAAATCTAGTATCGATTGTACTAAAGCAATATCTTCTTCTAAACTATAACCAAATAGCGATGCTAATAAAAGAGTTGATATAATAATGGAGATAAAGTTAAAAAGCATGCTAATTAACATTAAACCACTAGAACTAACTCTTTTTTTAACCCCATGGGCATAAACAATCCCTACAATCATGGCACTGATTAAATAAAAGATTGTTGTAAACGATGAAAACATCATCGATACTAATAAAATAGCAAAACATAAAACTAAATTAGCTTTAAGTCCATATTTTACTCCATATATAATAATAGGAAAACTAAGTATCCAATACATCATTGATTCTAAAAATAAACCTGTCTGTAGGTTAATAAATAAAAATACAATCATCAAGCTACAATAAATAGCTCCTTCAGTTATTTTTAATATTTGACGATTCATTCAATACACCTTCTTATACGATATTTTATGCCACAAAGTACTTTTAGTCAATCTTTTTATTTCCTAGCAAAAAGGTACAAAAAAAGACTTCCATCACTGGAAGTCTAATAAATATCTTATTCGCTTACGTATGGTAATAAAGCCATTTGACGTGCACGTTTGATTGCTGTAGCTAACATTCTTTGGTATTTAGCGCGAGTTCCTGTTACACGTCTAGGAACGATTTTACCGTTTGCTGAAATGAATCTTTTTAATAATTCAACATCTTTGTAATCGATAGTTTCGATTTTATTTTTTGTAAAGTAACATACTTTTTTACGTCCCATGCGTTGTTTTTTGAATGCCATGAATATTCTCCTTTCTACCTTCTAAAAAGGTAAATCATCGCTAGCAATATCTAAACCATTGCTAGAATTGAAATCAGCTGAGTATGCATTAGATTGTTCTTGAAACCCAGCATTAAATGAATTGTTTGTTGCTTGGAATCCATAATCATTTTGTGCTTGATATGTTGGTTGAACTTGACTTTGATATCCAGCTTGTTGATTATTACTTCCTTTAGGTTCTAAAAATTGAACCGAATCACAAACAACTTCCGTAACGTAAACACGTTTTCCACTTTGATCATCATAACTTCTAGTTTGAATTCTTCCTTCAACTCCAACTAATGAGCCTTTGTGGGTATATGTTGCAGTATTTTCTGCTACACGATTCCAACAAGTACAGCTAATAAAATCGGCTGTTGGTTGACCTTCTACTTTATTACGACGATCACAAGCGATGGTAAATGATGCAACGCTTGTTCCATTAGGTGTTCTGCGTAACACTGGATCTTTGGTTAAACGCCCTACTAAAACGACACGATTAATCATTTTCCTTCACCTCTCTTATTTTTCTCCTTCAGTTTTAACAACTAAGAAACGAACTACGTTGTGGTTGATACGTGCTAAACGTTCGAATTCATGAATTCCTTCATTGTTTGCAGTTACGTTTGCTACTACGTAGTACCCTTTGTTCATGTGTTTGATTTCATATGCGAACTCTTTTACACCCCATTCGTCAACTGAATCAATTGATCCTTGGTGGTCAGTAATGATTGCGTGTAAGTTGTTCATAACTTCAGCACGTGCTTCATCACTTAAAGATGCGTTCACAATGTACATGATTTCATATTTTTTCATACCAGTACACCTCCTCTTGGTCTTTGGCCCTTTACAGAGCGGGGAGTAGTATTTCTACTCGCTTAGTGATTATAGCACTGCATTTTATCTTTGTAAAGTATTTTTTTATATTTTTTCTTACGATTTTCATCGTACAAAATAAAAAAGTGGTTATTTAAATTGTGCTAACCACTTTCCTAATTTTATTCCACTATTTATCGCACTTAAAGTATAAGCATGAAAGCAAAAAACTAAAGCTATTCCAAACAATGTTCCACTGATTAAACGTTTAAAATTATTACTTTCATATTTAGTTAAGGCTTGAATGCTGCCATCAATAACCATCGGTAGCATCATTATTACAATCATAATCCAATTATATTTAATAATAAAGCATAAACCAATTCCCAAAATCATCCCTAGTAATTCCCCACTACATCGAGCACATATTGGAAACTGTTTCCCATGGTAATGAAAACTACGTTCTTTGCGACAATGACAACCAAATATTATTGGTAACCATTTGTAACACCAAGCAATCATTATTAGTAGTAATATCCAGCAACTTGAGTACCAACTACTGCAGCAACAAAAACATAATAGATAATAACACAGATAACTGAAATTAAAGCCCCAATACCTGCATATTTAGCTGTTTTAGGTTTGCTATCTTTCCATACTAACCATAAAATTAAACCAACAATTGGCACACAACATCCAATTGCCCCAAATAATAAAGCATTGTTTTCTTCAGCTGGTGTATTAGGTTTCACAATTTCACAAGCAACACCACATTTAGGACAAACAACTGCTTCATCAACTAATTCATTACCACAATTTGCACAATATTTCATAATAAATACCCCCTTTTATAGTACTTATAATAACATTTAGATATCGGTTAAGCAACACTTTTTTGTAAACATTTTCTTTTTTTATGTAAAAAATGTCATATTTTTTACATAATGTAACGTAAACAACTAATTAGTGCAAAACTTGTATCATAATAAAATTCATAACCATATTCACCAAATATAATACACATTACTATAATTAAACAAAATATGGCTATCAAAATAATAAACCATAAGATAAAACTTATTATCCCACAAATCATACATGTTCTTGCCGTTTTAGGTTTAGTATCATTCCATACAAAAAACAATACTACCCCCACTACTGGCACTAATAAGCTAAGCAACCCCCACCAGAAAACATTTTGTTCTTTTACGACTATTTTTTCTTCTTGATACATTTTTCCACATTTTGGACAAAGAATTGCTTCATCAAATAATTCGTTACCACATTCCTCACAATATTTCATCTAATCACTCCTTATAATTATTTTATATTCTTCGTTTTCTAAAGTCAATTGTAGATAAATTGTGCTATAATTAGTCCTAACAGAAAGAAGGGATTATATGTCCGAGCAAAAAGTTAGTGGTCTAATGACCTCAGGTAGTATTACTAAACATCTTATTATTTTTTCTATTCCCTTATTATTAGGTAATCTTTTCCAACAATTATACAATGCTGTTGACAGTGCCATTGTTGGTCATTTCATCGGTGATAATGCTTTAGCTGCCGTTGGTTCTAGTGCTCCAGTCACCAACCTTCTAGTTAGTTTCTTTATGGGGATTGGAATTGGGGCTAGTGTTATTATTGCGAAATATTTCGGAGCGCGGGAAAAAGATAAATTATCCCGATCATTACATACCGCAATTGCTTTTATTATTATTGTAGGTATTTTAATGAGTATAGTTGGTTATTTTGCTTGTGGAACAATTCTTAAGTTTATTAATACCCCTGCAGAAGTTATGAGTGAAGCTACTACTTATTTAAAAATTATTTTCATCGGTAATATCTTTACGATGTTTTATAATATGGCTAGTGGAATTTTACGCGCCGTAGGTGATTCTAAACATCCTTTATACTATTTAATTATTTCTACGATTATTAA
The DNA here is from genome assembly GCA_964593515.1 of uncultured Erysipelotrichaceae bacterium. Taxonomy (GTDB): domain Bacteria; phylum Bacillota_I; class Bacilli_A; order Erysipelotrichales; family Erysipelotrichaceae; genus JAXJYR01. Next base: position 25,549 of record CAZQJH010000001.1, on the reverse strand, counting down.
TGTTATCTTAGATTTAGTCTTTATTGTTTATTTTAAAAGTGGGATTGCTGGAGCAGCTTATGCAACTATTATTGCCCAAGGAGTTAGTGCTTTACTTACTTTATGGCAATTATCTACAACTAAACAGGAATATCGTTTTTCCTTTAAACAATTATCATTAGACAAAGAAATGCTTTCAGAAATCATTCGTGTTGGGATTCCTAGTGGAATTCAAAATGGAATTGTTTCTTTTTCTAATTTAGTAGTTCAAGGTAATATTAATAGCTTTGGAAGTATTGCCATGGCCGGATGTAGTGCATATTCTAAAATTGATGGTTTTGCTATCTTACCGGTATTAAGTTATGCTAATGCCCTAACAACTTTTACTAGTCAAAATATTGGGGCTAAGAAAATTGATCGTTTTAAAAAAGGAGTTAGAAGTGGTTTAATCTTATCGATTACCACCACCCTTGTTATTTCGTTATGTTTAATCTTATTTAGTGATAAATTATTAACTTTATTCTCTAATGATCGCGAAGTTATTAAATATGGAATTTACCAAATGCAAATTCTAGCACCATGTTATTTCTTATTAGCTATTTCTCATGCTTTCAATGGAATTATTCGTGGTAGTGGTAAAACCAAAGTACCGATGATTGTCATGATTGTATGTTGGTGTTTAATGCGTATGGCTTGGATTACAATTAGTGTACCAATCTTTAATGATATTCGCGTAGTCTTTATGGGATGGCCAATTACTTGGCTTGCTTCTACTATCTTATTTATTATATATTATAAAAAAGGTAATTGGGCTAATGCCTAATCATTAAAAAAACCTATGGTATAAAATCCATAGGTTTTTTATTACATTCCTTGAATATCTTCAATAGTTGTTACTTTAGCATTCGCATAACTTCCTTCAACAATCATGACCTTACGTTTTCCACATGCTTCCATCATTGAAGCATCATCACTAACTTCAATTCCTTTTTCAAAACCTTGTTTATAGGCAGCTAGAATTTCTTCGGTGATAAATGCTTGTGGTGTTTGAGCTAAATATAAGGTCGCACGTTTAGGCGTATTTTGAATAATACCATTATCAACTACTTTGATCGTATCTTTAACTGGCATAGCTAATATACAGGCTTTAGTTTCTACTAAAGTCTTTTTTAAATTGTTTAAGCATTCATGGCTTAACCATGGACGAGCTCCATCATGGATTAATACATATTCATTACTACATGCATACAATCCATTCATAACTGAATGTGCTCTAGTTTCCCCACCTTTAGCATAAACAATTTTATCATGTCCTAATAGTTTAGTAAAAGTAAGAATTTCTTCACCAGAAGTTACAACTACAATTTGTTTACAATCAGCATCTTCTTTAAAAATAGCTACGGTTTTCTCAATAATCGTTTGTCCATTTTTAAATTTAAATAGCATTTTATTGTAACCCAAATTCATTCTTGAACCACTACCTGCTGCTACAATTAAAGCACTATATTCCATTAGGCTTTACCTTTACCGCAATTACTGCAGAAATTCCCTTCATTTACTTGTCCACATTCACAAGTCCATGAACCACTTGGTTTCTTACTTCCACAATTACTACAGAAGTTACCTTCATTTACTTGTCCACAGCTACAAGTCCAAGTATTATTTGGTTTTTTACTTCCACAATTACTACAGAAATTACCTTCATTTACTTGACCACAACTACAAGTCCAACCAGAATTATTTTTAATTTCTGGTTTATTAAATAATGGATTATTACTATCTTGACTTAAACCTTGTGCATAATTATTTACTGCTTGTCCACCTTGGTTATTAGCCATACCAAAGCCCATAAAACCAGTGAAAGCCCCTGCTTCATTACTTGCTGCTTTTTCTAATGCATTAGCTTGAGCATTAGCCATACGACCAGCTGCAATACGTGAATCAGACATCATAATTGAATCATCAATTAAAGAAATACGTTTACGTGATTCATCATCAGGAGTAACTTTACCAATTGCTACCGATTCAACTTCCATTCCTCGACGTGTACGCCACTCATCATCTAAAGCTTCATTCATAAATGTAGCAATTTCACGTTGACGTTTAGGTAAATCATTATATTGATATCCACTATCACTACATTTCGCAAAAGCTTCATCTAAAGCGGTAATAAATTCTAAATCACATTGTTGCATTAAATCAACTTTAGTATAACGATCACGAACATTACCCGCAACACTATTATAAAATAAAATTGGGTCAACAATTTTAAAAGTATAAGAACCAAAATAACGAATATAGATTCCACGATAAGTTGGATCATTATAAGCCATTGGTGTTTGTGAACCAAATTTATTATCAAAGATTTCTTTCGTATTTACATAATAAACTCTTTGATCTTTACCTTGAGTTCCACCATGCGCAAAACGTTTACCAAATGTTTTAAATGAGTCGATTAACCCATCAAATCCACCACTAAATAAAGATGGTTCACTTGAATTATTCCAAGTAAATCTTCCTGCTTCCGCACTAAAATCCACAATCTTTCCATCTTCCACAATTAATACCGCTTGACCAGCATTTACTACAATTCCACTACCATTACTAATAATATTTTCACTAGCTTTCGTATTACTTCCACTATTTACTTGACGATGTCCTTTTTGTAGTAAAATATCATTACTCATCGTATCACAGTAATAATATTCAAGCCATTGATCAGCTAAAGTTGTTTTAGCACTTTCTACAGCTGCTTTAATAAGTCCCATTACAAGACCCCCTCTCATTAATATAAGTTTATCATATCTAGCCTTAAATGTTTAACTTTTTTTATTGATTATATCAATAAAAAAGAAGTGTTATTCACACTTCTTACCAAGGTTCATATTTATTTAAAACCCAACCATAATCACCATTAGTGATTACTGACTTACAATATTCACATTGTCCTGAACTAGTAACTTGCGTTGGTGCTCCACAATTAGGACAATTAGTTACATTTGTTCCACTATCACAATTAGTTTTACTACCAATTTTACGAATAAATTGTAAGTGATATGAACGATATACATATTGATCTTTACTTCCTTCTAATAACTTACCACTTTCATCATCTAGCGTATAATCTAATAAAGAAGCATCTAATTTCACATCCAAGATATCATGATTAGCATCTTGATGATAACTAGCTAAAATAGTCGAGCGAATATTTTGTTTATTTAAATAGTTAGTCATATGATTATCAATAAATTCTTGTAATTGACGATTATGGATATTAAATAAAGTATTACTTTCAAATGGTCTAACTTGTTGCCATTCTTTCTTTTCCCATGCTTCTTGTAAAGCTAACCATACTTCATTAACATAACTAATCATTTCTGCTTGTGAGAAATCAGGATCATTAGCTTTAATTTGCGCTACTACCTCATTTTCATTTAAATGATTATTACTCTTAAAACCTGGATTAGCATAACGTGTTGTATGATTATTACTAGTTACTTTATTTTTATTTACCATCGCTACAACAATTAAAATAATAATCACAATTGCAGCAACAATCGGATGTTCTAAACATAAATAGATTAATAAACCAATATCAATGCCATCCCCACTACTACTATAACTGTAGTTATCACTGCTATCATAACTATCCCCACCAGAAAAGCTATTACCAACATCAGCTAAAACTGGGGTTACTTGTAGAACTTGTAAAGCTAAAACTATCAACATAATTAATTGAATAGCTCTTTTAATTGTTTTTCGTTCCATAATTATTCTCCCAAACTTAACGTTTAAACTTTAGATATTTATTTACAGATAAGAAACTAGCAATCAATCCTACCACAATCGCAAAGATACATAAAATAAGCATTACGATATAAATATATGGTTTAAAGCTAATTAGTGTAAATACTCTCGTAAATAAATATCCCCCACTTATTTGAAGTACCCATTTATAACCTAAATAAGTTAATAAACAAGGTAAAATTGAACCAATTAATGATATTAAAACTCCTTCTAATAAGAATGGTGTTTTAATATACCATCCACTAGCCCCAACATTACGCATTATACCAATTTCATTTGAACGAGCATAAATCGTAATTTTAGTAACATTATGAATTAAAAATAATACTAAGGCCGATAAAATAGCTAATAAAGCAATTCCTCCATATCGGATATATCCAAGTAATTCAATCATTCCATTAACACTATCTCCACCATATTGAGCATCAAAAACATAATCTTTCATTTTTAGTTGATTAGTTATTTCATGCATTAAATCTGGATCATCTATTTCAATATAGAATGCATTACTTAAAGGATTATCATTTTCATACATTTGATAAGCATCCCCACGTTCTTTTATCATTAATGCTAATTCATTATCCGCATCACTATAGATAATTCCTTTAACATGGTCTATTTTACTTAATTCATTTTTAATAGCAGCTATTTCACTATCAGCTTTAATATCATTTTGTAAAACAACATGTATTCTAAAATCATCTACTACATTATTAGTAAAATAAGTAATATTACTAATAATTAATAGGAAGATACTTAAAATACTAATGGTAATACTTACAGCCATTATTGCGGAAATACTCATGGCAAAATTACGAAATAGTGATAATATCGCACTTTTTATATGTCGTGGTAAACTTCTTAAGAAATTACTCATGAACGATATATCCACCTTTCATAATATCCGCAACAATATATCCTTCTTCTAAGCAAATCGTACGTTTTTTATATTTATTAACTAAGTTCGAATCATGCGTTACCATTAAAATAGTTGTTTGTTCTACTTCGTTAATTTTTTGTAATAAGTCCATAATTTCTGCTGACATTGCTGGATCTAAATTTCCGGTAGGTTCATCGGCAATTAATACTTTTGGATGATTAGCAATTGCACGACCAATAGTAGCTCTTTGTTGTTGTCCACCACTTAATTCATGCGGGAAGTTATTAGCTTTATCACTTAATGATACTAATTCTAAAACTTCACGTACGCGTTTACGAATATCTTTCTTACGCATCCCAATTACTTCTAAAGCAAAAGCAATATTTTCGAAGATTGTTAGTTTGGGTAATAAGCGAAAATCTTGGAAAACAACCCCAATTTTACGACGATAAATTGGTACTCTTGAGTGTCTTAATTTCCCCACATTAACATCTTCAACCCAAACTTCACCACTAGTCGGAATTTCTTCACCGTCTAATAATTTAATTAAGGTTGATTTACCACTTCCAGTTGGTCCAATAATATAAACGAATTCTCCATCTTCAATAGTTAAATTCATTTCTTTTAACGCATTAACTCCATTTTTATATTTTTTCGATACATTTTTTAAACGAATCATCTTACACACTCCTATCGATATCCATAAACATCTTCAGGATGTTCACGACATGGTGGACCACTTACATCACAAATATTTGTAAGTCCTGTGGCATACCATCCATTACCCCAAGCAAAGTCAGCTGTTGCTTGGAATTGGGCAATAGCACTTTCAATACTCATATTACCTAAATTAAATACTTCTAAGTGGCAATGTGGACCAGTAGTATTACCAGTATTACCTGATAAACCTAATAATTGACCAACACTTACCTTTTGACCGGCTCTAACTGAGAAGTTTTCTTGAGCCATATGGAAGAATGATAATGCATAAGTAGTACCATTAACCCGACAAATCATTTGAATTGAGTTTCCAGTACCAGCTGGATATCCATCACGATTACCAATATAACCACTATTGGTTGGAACTGGATTATTAGCATATAAAATAATTCCATTAGCTGGTGCATAAATTGGCGTTCTTAAATCAACTGCAATATCTAATCCCATATGAATTGAACCATTTGGATAATGGAATGAATTAGCTGAAATATAACCAGGTACTGGTTTGGCTAAACCACTATTACTTGGAATGGTAGCTACTTCTTGTTTAACTAATTCCGGATTAATACTAATTAAGTTATTTTGTAATGTTGATAAATCAACTTTCGCATTACGCATTTCTTCATTTAATTTTTCATAGACATTCATAAATTCACCTTGAAGAATTTCTTGTTGTTTTTTAACTTCAAGCGCATTTTCTTCTTCAATTTGATTTTGTTTTAAATATCCTTCTTGTTCTTCACGTAAGCGTTCTTGTTCACTACGTTGGAATTTAATTTCATTTTTTTCTGATTCAATAATTGCTATTTCTTGACGATCAGCCTCATCTATTTGGGCTAAACCATCTAATCTTCTAATCATATCTAAGATATCATTAGAACCCATAATAACTTCTAAAACAACATTTAGACCCATTGATGCTTGTTCATCACGCATTCTTTTTTTCATAATCGCATCACGTTCATCAATTGAGAATTGTAATGCATCAATTTTTAAATCTAATTTAGCTATTTCATTATCAATAAGCGCAATTGCACTCTTATTTTCACTAATACGCGCTTCAATTTGAGCAATAAGAGCCTCTTGTTCATCAATTGCTGCTTGTAATTTAGCTATATCTCCTTCTATATCTTTAACTTGTTGTTGTAAGGAAGCGATTTGATCTTTCACATCTCCTTGTTTTCCTTGATAATAACTTTTGAAAGCCACACAATCATCATAGTCTTTTTGTGTTTTTTGAGCTACACTACATTTTTTAATCCATGAACTCTCATTACCTGCAAATTTATTATCAGCATAAATACCACCTTGTGATAACCATATCATCGTGATACACATCAACAACAAGCTAGCTTTCCTAACTTGTTTTTTCATCGTTTCCACCTCAAATATCTACCTAGAGCATAAATACTACCTAATAAACCAACACCTACTCCAGCACCTAATAAAATAAGGGTTAAATTATTTAAAACTAATGTTGGTTCTTTTAATACTAACATTGATGAAATAATATGACCATCAAAGATTTGATATAAATAACGATAAACCACAACCGTCGCAACAATTGGAATGATACTACCTAAAATTCCCACTAGAATCCCTTCATAAATAAAAGGAATTCTAATATACATATTACTAGCACCAACAAAGCGCATAATTGCTATCTCATCTTTACGCGTTGAGACACTTAATTTAATCATGCTAATAACTAAGAATAATGCAACAAAACTTAAAGCAAGAATCAAAATATAACTAGCTCCACGTACATCTTCAAAGATATCAATCATCATTTTAATTGTATCTCCACCATAATCTACATCTTCTACCCATGCAATAGTTGATACTTCATCACATATCTTTTCAATATCACTAGCTCGATAAGCTTCTAAGATATAAACATCATTTAAGGGATTATAATCACGATAACGTTCAAATACTTGACCATTTTCTTCAATAAGTAATTCTAATTCTTCACTTTTACTGCTATATTGATAACTTTTAATTTCTTCAATATTATTTAATGATGCTTCAATTTCATATAATTCACCATAGGTAGCTACTTTATCTACTTTAACTCTTATTTTTAAATCTTGTTCAATCGCTTGAGTAAAATTATCGACATTTACACTAACCATTAAGATTAAAGAAATCATTATTAATGTTAAACTTATAGCTCCCACACAAGAAATCGACATTGCTAAATGACGTCTTATTCCTTGGAAAGCCGTTTTAATAGGATGAAATAAACTCATCTGGCAACTCCTTCTTTCTTTTATCTAATTATAACATAATTATTTACATATTTTGTAAATAAGTAAATCCTTCTCCATGAACCTCATGCGTATCACTAACAATCACAAAAGCACTTGGATCAATTTCATCTAATAAACGTTTTAAAGTAGCATATTGTTTTTGATATAAAACAACCATTAATACTTCACGTTCTTCTTTAGAATAACCTCCAACCCCTTTTAAGATTGTTACCCCACGGTTTAATTCTTCATGTACTGCTTTAATAATTTCTTCATGTTTATCAGAAATAATAATTAATTGTTTAGCTTTCGTACTTCCAAAATCCATTACAGCATTAATTACATAACTACAAGTTACAACTGAAAGTAATCCAATCATAGCTGCTTCAATCCCATAAATACTTGCTCCTAATAATACTGTACATCCATCAACAATTAATACTGCTGTATGTAAAGGAATTTTAAAGTATTTATTCATAATTAGTGGTGGAATATCCATTCCTCCCGTACTAGCTCCTACCCGATAAACTAAACCTACTCCAATTCCTAAAAAGACTCCCGCATATAAACTAGCTAATATTGGATTAGTTCCAACATTAATTAGTGGTGCAAAGTAATTAGTAACTTGTAAAGCTAGTGGATATAAAATAGTTGATAGAATGGTTTTCATAGCAAATTCTTTACCTAAGAAAATAGCTCCTAAGAAAAATAATGAATAAGTAATAATATTAATTAATAATAATTCATCTATCGGAAGAAAAGCTTTTAATGATACAGCTACCCCTGGTACTCCACCTGATAAAATATCTAATGGTAAAATAAAGACCGTAACCGCAATCGAAATCACAAAATTTCCTAAACAGATAAATAATAAATCTTTCCAATTAATTTTTAATAACTTTTTCATATTACCTCCTAAAAAAACAAAAGAGTTCCTACGGAACTCTTATAATTGCATCTTTAAATAAGCATAAATAAAATCATTTAAATCACCATCCATAACTTTTTTGGTATCACTAGTTTCAAAGTTAGAACGATGATCTTTAACCATACTATATGGATGAAAAACATAACTACGAATTTGGGAACCCCATTCGATTAATTTTTGTTCTCCTTTTATTTCTGCCATTTTTGCTTCTTGTTCTTCAATCATTTTTTGATACAAACGACTTTTCAAGATTCGCAATGCTTCTTCTCGGTTCTCATGTTGACTTCGCCCACTTTGACAAGTTGCTACTAGTCCAGTTGGTTTATGTACCATGCGAATCGCCGAGTCCGTTTTATTAATGTGTTGTCCTCCGGCTCCACTTGCTCGTTTAGTTTCCACAATTAAATCATCAGGTTTAATATCAATTTCAATCTCATCATGAAATTGTGGCATTACATCTAAACTCGCAAAGCTCGTATGTCTTCGCGCTCCTGCGTCAAAAGGCGAAATACGTACTAAGCGGTGCACTCCTTTTTCTGCTTTTAAATAACCATAAGCCATATCCCCTTCAACTAAGAAAGTTACTGACTTAATCCCCGCTTCATCCCCAGCTTGATAATCTAAAACACTAATTTTAAATCCTTGTTTTTCAGCCCAACGTGTATACATTCGATATAACATTTGCGCCCAATCACAAGATTCAGTCCCTCCTGCTCCTGGATGTAATTCCAAAATAGCATTTGAATGATCATATTCATGTGATAATAACACAGTAATTTCAAAATCATCAAAGTGTTTTAATAATTCAGCATACTCATCTTCTAATAAAGCAAATAAATCTTCATCAAATTCTTCATTAATCATTTCTAAACCTTCTTCAAGGTTTATTAATAAACTATCTAGTTCATCATAATTTTTAACACTACCTTTTAAACTATTCAATTTAGAAATAATATCTTGGGCATAATTGGGATCTTGCCAAAAATCATTTTCTAAACTTAATGATTCATATTCAGCTATTTTATGACGTTTACTAGTCAAGTCAAAGTGACTCACCGAGTGCATTTAATTTCACTCGATGAGTACTCACTCCTTGTTTTAGTTCATATAATTCCATTAATCGTCACTTCTTTCTGCTCTGATTTGGAATCGTAATGAGTAATAAGTAATATCTTTGGCAATACGTGCTTGCATTTCTTCAAATAATTCAAAACCTTCTTCAATATAAGCTTGTAACGGATTATTTTGTGCATAAGAACGTAAGTGAATACCATTACGTAATTTATCCATTGTATCAATGTGATCAGTCCAGTTACGATCGATAAAGTTTAAAATAATTGTTTTTTCTAAACGATGAATTTCACGATCAACAATTCCATCATAACCACTTACTTTTTTATCATATACGTCTTGAACATGATTAGTAGCTGTTTTTAAGACATCCTCGAATGATTTACCACTTAAATCATCAACTTTTAAATGATCTTTTTCTTCTAATCCAAGCACGTTCACAGCTTTACAAATACCTTCTAAATCGATACCTGTTTTCTTTTTAAGATCTTCTGTATTAACTTCAACAATTGCTTCCACAACTTTCATCATCATTGTTTTAATGATACCACGTGCATCTTCCATTTCTAAGATATCATCACGTTGAGCATACATAATTTCACGCTGTCTTCTTAATACATCATCGTAATCTAATAATTGTTTACGAATATCATAGTTGTATCCTTCAACACGTTTTTGCGCTGAAGTAATTGATTTAGTTAACATTTTTGATTCAATTTGTTCATCACCTAATGAACTCATTGTTCCCGCAATCTTATCAGAACCGAAACGAATCATTAAATCATCTTGTAATGATACATAGAATTGTGAGAATCCAGGATCCCCTTGACGACCACTACGTCCACGTAACTGGTTATCAATACGTCTTGATTCATGACGTTCACTTCCTAATACCGCTAAACCACCTAAGTCTTTAGCTTCTTGAGGTAACTTAATGTCCGTACCACGACCAGCCATGTTAGTTGCAACTGTTACTGCCTTAACACGACCCGCTCTAGCAACGATATCTGCTTCACGCGCATGGTTTTTCGCATTTAATACTTCATGAGGAATATGTGCTTTAACTAATAATTCATGCACTAATTCACTCGCTTCTACCGAAATAGTACCAATTAAAACCGGTTGACCTTTAGCATATAAACGTTTAACTTCTTCAATTAAGGCTTTATATTTAGCTTGTGGTGTAGCAAATACAGCATCTGGTTTATCAATACGTGCTACTGGACGGTTAGTTGGAATTTCAATAACACGCATGTTATAAATTTCTAAGAATTCTTCTTCTTCAGTTTTAGCAGTACCAGTCATACCACATAATTTTTCATATAAACGGAAGAAGTTTTGGTAAGTAATTGTAGCTAAAGTAGCTGTTTCTTCTTTAATTGTAACTCCTTCTTTAGCTTCAATTGCTTGATGTAATCCATCACTATAAGCACGTCCAGGCATTGTACGTCCAGTAAATGAATCAACGATAACAATTTCATCATCTTGTACTACATATTCAACTTCTTTTTTCATAATGTAGTTAGCTTTTAAAGCTTGTGTAATATGATGAACTAATTGTGTATGTTCCATTTCATATAAGTTTTTTAATTTAAAGAAACGTTCAGCGTTTTTAACTCCACTTTCCGTTAACATAATTTGTCTTGTTTTTTCATCAATTTCGTAATCATTTGGTTTTAAACGTTTCGCAAATTGATCAGCTTGAACATATAAGTTAGCTGTTTGTTTGTTTCCTCCTGAAATAATTAATGGAGTTCTAGATTCGTCAATTAAGATTGAGTCAACCTCATCGACAACTGCCACGCTTAATCCTCTTAATACGCGTTCTTCAAGATTGACTACCATATTATCTCTTAAGTAATCAAATCCTAATTCTGAATTTGTTGTATACGTAATATCACATGCATAAGCTTCACGTTTTTGTGATTTAGTTAATTCACGTAAGTTAACTCCTACACTTAATCCTAAGTAACGATAGATTTGTCCCATCCACTCAGCATCACGAGAAGCTAAGTATTCATTTACCGTAACAACATGTACCCCTTTACCAGCTAAAGCATTTAAATAAATACACATTGTTGAAGTTAATGTTTTCCCTTCTCCAGTACGCATTTCCGCAATATCTCCACCATTCATGGCAATTGCACCCATAATTTGTACTTTATAAGGGAATTCGTTAATTGTTCTTCTTGCTGCTTCTCTTGAAACGGCAAAAGCTTCAACTAACATTGAGTCTAGTGTTTCTCCATTAGCATAACGATCTTTAAATTCTTGTGTTTTAGCTCTTAAACCTTCTTCGCTTAAAGCTTTCATTTCATCTTCTAAAGCCATTACTTCTAATGCTTGTTTTTCAATTTTTGCTAATAATTTTTTCTCTCCTGAGAATAAGCGTTCTAAGAAATTCGCCATATATTACCCTCCATCCTATAAAAAGGTTATTTTTTCACATTCTACGATATTATAGCATATTTTATAGTTAGGTTTCAACTAAACTGTAAAACCTTTTAACTTCACATATAATCACATATATTATAAAAAAAACGGATGAATCATCCGTTTTTAATTGATTAAAGTTTCACAATATTATGAGCTTGTAATCCTCTCTCAGTTTCAACTAATTCAAATTCAACTTCAACATCAGCATCAATTGTTTTGAATCCATCCATTTCTAATTGAGAGTAGTGAAAGAATACATCTTTTCCATCTTCTAATTTGATGAATCCGTATCCTTTTTCTTGATTAAACATTTTTACTTTTCCTTTCATGTTTATCCCTATACCTTTCTATGCGTTAAGCATACGATAATTATATGAAAAAAAAGCATAAAAATCAATGAATCTAACCCTACTTAAGAAAATTTTTCTATTTTCTTTCGACAAAATTCATCATTTTTTTCCATAATTGTGGAAAACCTTTCACAAAACCAACTTTTACACTATGTTTTGCACATAAAAATAATGCATTAGCTTCAAGCTAATGCATTATAAAAATTTATTTAATTAATGATTCTTTCCAGTTAGCATTAGGTTCAACTTCTAATAAATCAGCTACTGTAGAGGCAATGTTAGCTAATCCAAAGTCATCCCCTTCTTTTAATTCAACATCTGCTCCATAAACAATGAATGGAACTTTGTTTAATGTATGAGAAGTTTTAGCTTTGATTGGTGCATCAGCTTTTTTCTTCTTTTCATACATTTCATCAGCATTACCGTGGTCAGCAGTAATTAATAAAATACCATTTACTTCATCAACTGCTTTTTTAACACGAGCTAATTGTAAGTCAACACTTTCAACTCCGATAACTGTTGCTTCAAAGTTTCCAGTATGTCCAACCATATCCCCGTTAGGATAGTTAGTACGTAAGAAATCATATTCTCCACTTCTAATTGCTTCACATAATAAATCAGTTATTTCAGCTGCTTTCATCCAAGGACGTTGTTCGAAAGGAACTACATCAGAAGTAATTTCTACATAAGTTTCTAAGTTTTCATCAATTTTTTCACTACGGTTTCCGTTCCAGAAGTATGTAACGTGACCATATTTTTGTGTTTCAGAAATTGCATATTCACGAATTCCATATTTACATAATTCTTCAGTTAAAGTGTATTGAATTTTAGGTGGGTATGTTAAGAAGTTGTTTGGAATACATAAATCAGCATCGTATTGTAACATACCAGCATACATTACATCTGGTTTACGAACACGATCAAATTTATCAAATTCATCACCTTGATCAAAAGCTAAAGAGAATTCTTGAGCACGGTCCCCTCTAAAGTTGAATAATACAACTGAGTCACCATCTTCAATTGTTCCCACTGGTTTACCATCTTTCGCAATAACAAATCCAGGTAAATCTTGGTCAATAACTCCTGTTTCACTACGGTAAGTTTCAATTGCTTCTTTACAGCTAGCAAATTGTCTTCCTTCACCTAAAACATGTACATGCCAACCTTGTTCTACCATTGCCCAGTTAGCTTCATAACGGTCCATTGTAATAGTCATACGACCACCACCACTTGCAATACAAGCATGGAAGTTATCATCATTTAAATCAGCCATAAATGCTTCAATATCATCTACATAAGTTAAAGCACTAGTTTCAGGAACATCACGTCCATCTAATAATGCATGTACTCTTACATTAGTTACTCCATCTTCTTTAGCTTGCGCAATTAATGCTTTTAAGTGGTTAATGTGTGAGTGAACATTACCATCAGATAATAAACCAACAAAGTGCATTGTATTACCTTTACAGTTATTTACTAATTGAGCCCAAGTTTCAGTTTTGAAAATTTCTTTTGATTCAATATTTTCATTTACTAATTTAGCTCCTTGAGAATAAATTTGTCCACATCCTAAGGCGTTGTGTCCAACTTCACTATTTCCCATATCATCATCACTTGGAAGTCCTACCGCTAAACCATGTGCTTTAATTGCAATGTTAGGGCAAGTTGCTTTTAATTCATCTAATGTTGGTGTATAAGCTTTTTCAACGGCATTTCCATAATCAGTATCACTGATTCCAACCCCGTCCATAACTACCAACACAACCGGTCTTTTAGTCATAAATAAATATCCTCCTATTTTTTCACAATAATTATAATACTTAACCTTGATGAAAGCAAATCATTTTATTATCTTCCTTAAGCAAACTAACGTATATTATGTTATAATTTGTTAGTAAATTATTAGGAGGTTTTTATATGAGCATTTCATTACCCTTACAGTTTTTCTACAATTGTTTAGATGCTGATGCTAAAGCTAGTTCTAAACAGATGATTAATACAATAATAGAAGCTATTAGCCATAATCCTTTTATGGCTGCTGCCTTGTTTAACCAAGACGAACGTGATAACTTACAAAACTTATCAACTAATGGTAGCTTTATTATTGAAGACAGTCAATGTCACCCAGGTTATGAATTATTTGCTAATATTCGTAACAAAAAAGCTACTTTAAATCCATATACCAAAGATAAATTAGCTGAATTAGTCGTTAATTTAAAAAATTGCGACAAAGAATTAAAAGCTTTTGATAAAGCTTCTACCTTAATTTTAGGGATTATTCGTTGTTATGGATTTACTTATGCTGATACAGCTATTGATAATCTTTGTAATTATTATGATGAACAAGTCAAACTTGATGTTTCTTTAAATATCTTAAGTTTATTAGTTCACCAACAAATTAGTGCTACTATTCATAATAACAATCAATTATTATCTGATCCAACATTAGATAATTTAACCCCTGAAGATATTCCCCTTGATGAGCAAAAACCATTGCCTTATGATTTTGATTATATTATGTCAATGGGAGAAAATCATTTCCCTTTAGCTGATCAAAGCATCATAGATTTACTTATTTATGTTAATGAATTAAATAATATCCATCACGAAATGTTATTTAATGATTCTATTTTCGATACAATTTACTGTAGCGCTCATTGTCATGTACCTTTTATTAATCTTTGTAATATGATTATACCTACTTTAAGTATTGAAGAAGAACAAACATTAATGGATAAGTTAAAAATTGCTTACGAAAATATGCCTTGTGCCTTAAGTGCTGGTCTTTCATATAAAGCATGTGATGATGATAATGGTGAATTTATTTTTGATGAAAACTTCCCTTTATTATCTAATCTATTAACTTATTTAGCTCAAAACCATGTTGCTGTTTCTAGTCATGAAGATTTACTTTATGAAGGTAGCTTATATATCCAAGCTCATCCTGAAGTTGTAGACGCATTTCTTACTACAGTTATAATTGATGATGACAGTGTTTTAAATACTATTGAAAACTATCGTAAGATTGTTGCCGGTAATTTTAAGGTTGTTAGTCTTCAAGAACAACTTAGTGGCAATGATTCACAATTAGTTATTACCCTTCAAGATGAAAATGGTAAGCTTTACTCAACCCCAATTTTCGATGATGAATTAGTTGATTGCTCACCAGCTTTAATAGAAAATAATGAAACTATTAATTGTATTTTATTACCATTATTAAATGATGTAGCTGATTATATTTGTTTATGGCATCATTAATCTTTTACAAATCCATTATTTTATTATATACTTAAACTAATAAGAAAGGGGATTTCATATGTCATCATTTATCAAAGAATTTAAGGAATTTATTATGCGTGGTAACGTCCTAGATCTTGCGGTAGGGGTTATCATTGGGGGAGCCTTTCAAGGAATTGTTTCTTCCTTAGTTAATGATGTAGTAATGCCAATCATTACTTTAGTTACTGGAGGAATTAATTTCGAAAACTGGTTCATCGCTTTAAATGGTCAACATTATGACACTTTAGCTCAAGCAATTGAAGCTGGAGCAGCAACTTTAAATTATGGAGTATTTATTACTCAAGTAATTAACTTCTTAATTATGGCTTTTATTATTTTTGTGATGGTTAAAGCTATGAATAGTTTAGCTCGTAAAAATAATAAAGAAGAAGCACCAGCTGCACCAACTACTAAAGTATGTCCATTTTGTAAGAGTGAAATCGACATTAATGCTAGTAAATGTCCACACTGTACAAGTGATTTAAATTAGTTATAAAAAGAACTATCTTATGCTTTATTTGCATTAAGATAGTTCTTTTTTTGGTGAATACAAAAACAAATATGAAATCTTACCTGATTTACCTTGTGGTATTAGTGGTGATTATATCTTAAATGAAGTATGTGACACAATTAAATAACTAAATAAAAAGGTACTGTTTTAAAAAACAGCACCTTTTTTTATTTAGTTTCTTTTGCTACTTCAGCATATGTACGACGACTTGGATCTAAGTTGTCACAGTAATAACGAACCGTTAAAGTTCCAGCACATTTACTACGGTTTTTAGGTTCTACCACGAAGTAATCACCTTCAAGCATTGTTTGAAGAATAGCTTTACAACAAACATTTAAGTTTTTAACTCCTGCTTCACATTCTTCTAATAAATCTTTTGCATTTACTTCAATATATAACCATTCTTTGTTATGTGCATCTAATTTCTTAGCGTTAATTACATCAACATATTGCGCAACATCCCATTTTGCCATAATTCATCTCTCCTCTATTTCAAATTCTTTTTAATTATATCACGATTGTTCAGATTGTCAAATCGCGATTAACACGGTAAAAAAGCTTGTATAATACAAGCTTTTGATTAGTGTTTAAAGTGTCTTACTTTAGTAAAGACCATGGCAATACCATGTTCATTACATACATCAATTGATAATTGATCTTTAATTGAACCACCTGGTTGAATAATTGCTTTAACTCCAGCTGCTACAGCTGCTTCTACCGTATCTGGCATTGGGAAGAAAGCATCACTACCCATAATTGAACCATTAGCTTTTTCACCAGCTTGTTCAATTGCAATCTTAGCTGCTCCAACACGGTTCATTTGACCAGCTCCCACTCCAATTGTCATATTGTCTTTAACTAATACAATCGCATTAGATTTCACATGTTTCACAACTTTCCAAGCAAACATCATTTGTTCTAATTCTTCTTGAGTTGGTTTACGATCAGTAACACATTCTAAATCATCAATTGATAATTCATGATCATCAATATCTTGAACTAATAAACCATCATTTACATTAGTATATTTAACTTTACAATTAACATCTAAACTAGTATCTAATTGCATTAAACGAATATTTTTCTTTTGCGTTAAAATTTCAAAAGCATCATCGTCAAACCCTGGAGCAATAATGATTTCTAAGAAAATCTTAGACATTTTTTCTGCTACAGCTTTATTAATAACTTGGTTAGTAGCAACAATTCCACCAAAAATTGAAATTGGGTCAGCTTCATAAGCTTTATCCCAAGCTTCTTCTAAACTACTTCCTAAACCAACTCCACATGGGTTCATATGTTTTAAAGCTACTACTGCAATTTCCTTGAATTCTTTTAAAATTTCAATACCTGCATTTCCATCTTGGATATTATTGTATGATAATTCTTTACCATGTAATTGTTTAGCATTCGCAATTGAATAAGCACTCTTAGTTGCTTTATAGAAAGCTGCTGATTGATGAGGGTTTTCTCCATAACGTAAATCTTGAACTTTATCAAAAGTGATTGTTAATTTTTCTGGATATTTTTCATCAGTTTTCTTAGTTAAGTAATCCGCAATCATTGCATCATAACTAGCAGTATGACGGAATACTTTAGCAGCTAATTTTTCTCTTGTTGCGAATGTTGTATCACCATTTCTTAATTCAGTTAATACCATTTCGTAATCGTTAGGATCAACAATTACGGGAATTGAAGCATAGTTTTTAGAAGCACTACGTAACATACTAGGACCACCGATATCAATATTTTCAATGATTTCTTCGTGAGTTACTCCTTCTTTTTGAACTGTTTCTTTAAATGGATATAAGTTAACACATACTAAATCAATATAGTCAATATTTAATTCTTTAAGTTGAGCTACATGTTCAGGATTATCTCTAACACATAATAAAGCTCCATGTACTTTAGGATGTAATGTTTTTACACGTCCATCCATAATTTCAGGAAATCCGGTGATTTCACTAATTCCAATGGTTTTAATACCAGCTGCTTCTAAAGCTTTTTTAGTTCCACCAGTTGAAATAATTTCATATCCTAATTCAACTAAACCAGACACAAATTCAACTAAATTAGTTTTATCTGATACACTTACTAATGCTCTTTTCATTTAGCATTCCTCCTTTATCTTATCACATACATATTGTAATGCACGTGGATATAAATCATATTCTTTTGCATGAATTGCTTCTTCAAATGCTTCTAAAGTATAACTAGGTTCTAATTTAACCTTTTCTTGCATAATAATTTCACCGGTATCAACACCTTCATCAACATAATGTACACTTACACCACTATATTCCACTTTAGCTTCATAAGCATCTAAAATCCCATGAGCTCCAGGGAATGAAGGTAAATAAGCTGGATGAATATTAATAATACGATCAGGATAATTAGTTAGTAATACTTGACCAATATAACGCATATAACCAGCTAAAACAATTAAATCAATTCCTTTAGCTTGTAATAAGCTCATAATATAAGTTTCATATGCTTCTTTATTTTCATAAGCTTTAGGATTAACATAAACCCATTCAATTCCTAACTTTTTAGCTCTTTCGATTGCATAAGCATTTTCTTTATCAACAACTAACAATTCACAACTAATGTCGTGAATTGTTTTATTGTTGATTGCATTAATAATATTTTCAAAGTTAGTTCCACTACCTGAAGCAAAAATAGCTATTTTTACCATTTGATATCCACACTTCCAGAAGTAGTTACTTCCCCAATAACATAAGCATCTTCACCAATTGATTTCAATTCATTTAAAACAGTATCAACATCATTTGGATCTAAAGCCATCATAAATCCAATTCCCATATTGAAGACATTACACATTTCTTTCACTTCAATATCTCCAGTTTTCGCAATGAAATCAAAAATTGGTTTACGTGGGTATGAATTTAAGTCAATTGTTACCCCTTGTCCTTCTTTCAACATTCTAGGAACATTTTCATAGAATCCTCCACCAGTAATGTGTGACATTCCTTTAATATCAATTCCTTTGTTTAATAAATGTTTAATTGCTTTAACATAAATTTTAGTTGGAGTTAATAAAACATCCCCTAATAATTGTCCATCAAGTCCATCATAAGTTTGATGTAAATCTAACTTAGCATCTTTTAATAATACTTTACGAACTAATGAGAAACCATTAGAGTGAACTCCACTACTAGGTAATCCAACTAATACTTGTCCTGGAGCAATTTTTTGTCCATCTAATAAGTTACATTTATCAACAGCTCCTACACAGAAACCAGCAATATCATAATGATTAACATCATACATATCAGGCATTTCAGCTGTTTCTCCACCAATTAAGGCACATTCAGACATTACACATCCATCTGCTACCCCTTTAACTAATTGTTCAATTTTCTTTGGTTCGTTTTTACCTACAGCTAAGTAATCTAAGAAGAAAATAGGCATTGCTCCTTGAACTAAAACATCATTAACACACATTGCTACCGCATCAATACCAATTGTGTCATGTTTATCCATTTCAAAAGCTAACATTAATTTAGTACCAACTCCATCAGTTCCTGATACTAAAACTGGTTCTTTCATATTATATGCTGATAAATCAAACATTCCTCCAAAAGCACCAATTGAATCAATTGCTCCTTTTACTTTAGTACGTGCGACATGACTTTTAATTAAACGCACTGATTCATAACCGGCTTCTAAATCGACTCCAGCTTCTCTATATTTTTCACTCATTATTGTATCTCCTATCTGTTTTTAAAGTAGTTAATTCCATTACGGAAAATATTTTGCATTTTTTCACCATCGATATTTTTGAATAATCCATCTTCATAACGTTCACTGTGTCCCATCTTACCGAAGATTCTTCCATCTAATGATGTAATACCTTCAATTGCATAAGTAGAACCATTTAAGTTATAAGCTCCATTCATAGTTGGATCACCATCTAAATCAACATATTGTGTTGCAACTTGTCCATTTTCAAATAATTGTTGGGCAACTTCTTCGCTACAAACAAATTTACCTTCTCCATGAGACATAGCAATTGAGTATGTATCACCTGGATTTAAATCTTTTAACCAAGGTGATTTATTTGATACCACTCTAGTATTAGCAATATGTGATACGTGACGGTTAATATTATTTCTAAATAAAGTAGGTGAATCAACATTTAATTCTTCAATATTACCATATGGTAATAATCCTGATTTAATTAAAGCTTGGAATCCATTACAAATACCTAAGATTAATCCATCATTAGCTAACATTTCTTGAACAGCAGCATTAACTGTTGCATTTGATAAAATGTTGGCAATAAATTTACCACTACCATCTGGTTCATCTCCACTTGAGAATCCACCAACAACCATTAAGATTTGTGCTTCTTTAATTTTAGCCGCTAATTCATCAATTGATTTTTTAATACTTTCAACATTAAGGTTGTTGAAGACATAAATTTCCACATCTCCACCAGCTCTTTCAAATTGTTGTTTAGTATCATATTCACAGTTTTGACCAGGGAATACTGGAATTAAAACTTTTACTTTATCATATTTTTTAGTTGCATGTTTTTCACTATCATCAACATATAATGGTGTTGAAATCTTACCTAAATCTTTATCGGTAATCATTGGATATAATTTATCATATTTAGCACACCATACATCAATTGCTTCATCAATAGCAATTGTTTCATTATTTAAGCAAATTTCTTTACTATCATTAGTTGTACCTAATAAGATGAAATCAGCATCATCAATTTTTTCACTTGTTTCTAAAATAATTGAACCAATTGATAAATCATATAAGTTTTCACTAGTTTGAACATTTAATCCAATCTTATTACCGAAACTCATCTTACATAAAGTTTCACTAATACCACCGAATTTAACACTAGCAGCACTTAAAACTTTACCTTCTAACATAACTTTTCTTACTTTATCGAAGTTAGCTTTAACTTGATCATAGTTAACTGCCATATTAGCTTTAGGTGTATGTTTTACATAGTATAAGTATGAATTAGTATTTTTTAATTCAGTTGAAATAATATTATCTACTTTTTCGCATGTTACCGCAAAAGTAATTAATGTAGGTGGTACACTAATATCTTTAAAAGTACCTGACATTGAGTCTTTACCACCGATAGCTGGAGTTTCAAAAGCCATTTGAGCTTCAATTAATCCTAATAAAGCTTGAGTTGGTTTTCCCCATTTTTCACTATCATCATTTAAACGTTCAAAGTATTCTTGGTTTGATAAACGACATGTTTTGTAATCAGCTCCTAAAGCAGTAACTCTAGCTAAAGCTTCCACAACTGAATAAGCAGCTCCTAAATATGGTGAATATTTAGAAATAGCTGGATTATATCCATGAGTCATCACACTACATGTATTAGTGAAACCAAATACTGGTAATTTTTGTACTGAACCTTCAGTTTCACTTAATTGATATTTACCTCCAAATGGCATTAATACCGTTGATTTACCAATTGAAGCATCAAACATTTCGGCCATTCCAATTTGTGATGCCACATTAGCTTGTTGTAAGTTATCACGAATGTTATCAACGCTAGCTTTAAATGGATTAACACTTTCTAATCCAGCTTTAATAACTACATCTTGCATTCCTCTAACTCCATTAGTATCTAAGAAAGCACGTGACATATCAACAATTTTATTTCCTTGGAAATACATTACTAAACGAGGTTCTTCACTAACTTTAGCTACAATACAAGCATCTAAGTTTTCTTCATAAGCATATTGTTTAAATTCATCAAAGTCTTTAGCTTCAATTAAAACTGCCATACGTTCTTGTGATTCACTGATTGCTAATTCAGTACCTGATAAACCTTTATATTTTACTGGAACTTGATCTAAGTCAATAATTAAACCATCAGCTAATTCACCAACAGCAACACTAACTCCTCCAGCTCCAAAGTCATTAGCTTTTTTAATTAATCTTGTACAGTTTGGATTTCTAAATAAACGTTGTAATTTACGTTCAATTGGGGCATTTCCTTTTTGAACTTCACTTGAACATTTAGTTAAAGAAGAATCATTATGTTCTTTACTAGAACCAGTAGCTCCTCCAACTCCATCACGTCCAGTAGCTCCTCCAATTAAAACAACAATATCACCAGCCGCTGGTTTTTTACGTACAACATTAGCTTTAGGGGCAGCTCCAACTACCGCTCCTACTTCCATACGTTTAGCTACATAACCATCATCATAAATTTCTTTAACATAAGTAGTAGCTAAACCAATTTGGTTACCATAAGAAGAATAACCATTAGCAGCTCCTTTAGAAATACGTGATTGTGGTAATTTATTAGCTAAAGTATCTTTTAAATCTTTAGTAATATCACCGGCTCCAGTAATACGCATTGCTTGATATACATAACTTCTTCCTGATAATGGGTCACGAATTGCTCCCCCTACACAAGTACTAGCTCCCCCAAATGGTTCAATTTCCGTTGGGTGGTTATGTGTTTCATTTTTAAACATTAATAACCAATCTTGTTCTTCACCATCAACATCAACTTTAACTTCGATTGAACAAGCATTGATTTCATCACTTACTTCTAAGTCATCTAATTTTCCATGTTTACGTAAATATTTACCACAAATACTAGCCATATCCATTAACGTTTCTGGTTTTGCTTCACGTCCTAAATCTTTACGCATTTCTAAATATAAATCATAAGCTTTTTGTAATTCTTCATTGAAATTAGCACTATCAAATTGAATTGATTTTAATACTGTTTCAAAAGTAGTATGACGACAGTGGTCAGACCAGTATGTATCTAATACTTTTAATTCAGTTAAAGTTAAATCACGTTTTTCTTCATCTTTAAAGTAATTTTGAACGTGTTGTAAATCAGCTAAAGTCATAGCAAGACCTTGTTCTTGACGTAAAGCTTCTAATCCTTCAACACTTAAAGTTGTGAAACCTTCTAAAACTGGTACTGGTTCAATTTCCACATCTTCTTCATTTTCTAAGACATTTAAATCTTTTTCACGCATTTCAACCGGGTTAATTAAGTATCCTTTAACATCTTCAATTTGAGCTAAACTAACTTCCCCTTCTAAAATAACAATACGTCCACTTTTAATTACAACATCTGCTTTATTATTTAATAACATTAAACATTGTTGGGCACTATCTGCTCTTTGGTCATATTGTCCTGGTAAGCATTCATAAGCAATATATTGTTTATTAGTTAAATCTACTTCATCAAATACTTCATCCGTAACAATTTCAGATAATACTTTAGCTTTTAATAAAGCAATATCTTGATCATCACAATTAAATACATCATATACGTTATATAATGTTACACCACTTAAAGTAGTTAAATTAAGGTTTTGTTTTAATTCACGATACATTGAATCAGCTTCAACCCTAAAAGCTTCTTTTTTCTTAACGAAAATACGTTTATTCATCTTTATCTCCTATCTATGCTATTTCAATTACTGCATCATTTTTCACTTTTTCAGCCATTGCTTGTTTAAATTCGACTAATTTTTGCACTAATGTTTCATCGCTTAAAGCAATCATTTGTGCCGCTAAAATTGCCGCATTTTTAGCTCCTGCTTTACCAATTGCTACAGTAGCTACTGGAATTCCTCCTGGCATTTGTACTGTAGATAATAATGAATCCATTCCACCTAAAGCACTAGTTTGAATTGGTACTGCTACTACTGGTAGGGTTGTTGAAGAAGCAATAACTCCACCTAAATGAGCAGCTCCTCCAGCCGCAGCAATAATCACTTTAATTCCTTTATCCTTAGCATTTTCAGCTAATTCGATAACTTCGTTTGGGGTACGATGGGCAGATAATGCATATGCAACAAATGGAATATCAAATTCTTTTAATTGATCGAAGCATGCTTGCATTGTAGGTAAATCAGAACGAGAACCCATCACCACTGCAACCAAAGGTTTTGTTTCACACATAGATTTTTCCTCCTTGATAATAAAAAAAGTGCATTGTAAGCCCATAGCTTAAAATGCACGCTTATAAATACAACCTTTTAGCGTATGACTCATCTTAAGACCTTAAGTAAGACTTACTAAAATTTGCGTATTTCTCATACGCTTCCATTGTACTAAACTTCTTTCCACTTTACAACCTTTTTTAAAAAATAATGCAACTTTTTGAATTTTTTTATAAAAAATCGTAATTTTTTTTAATTTTCAGGCTATTTTTTGTTTTTAAAAAAAGAAAGTTATAAAAAAATGTGTCATAAAGACACATTTTATTAGATATCCATAAATTTTTGAGCAGCTGTAACGATTGCCATCTTGTAAACTTCTTCAGCATTACATCCACGAGATAAATCGTTAATAGGTGCATTTAATCCTTGTAAGATAGGTCCAATAGCTTCATATCCACCTAAACGTGAAGCAATTTTGTAACCAATGTTACCTGAATCAATGTTAGGGAAAATGAAAGTATTAGCTTTACCTGCTACACTAGAACCTGGAGCTTTTAATGCCGCAACTGTTTCAGATACAGCACAGTCAAATTGCATTTCTCCATCAACATTAAAGTCTAAAGACATACGTTTTAAACGTGTAGCTGCTTCATTAACTTTAGTAACTGAAGCCCCTTTAGCACTTCCTAAAGTTGAATAAGATAATAATACTACATTTGGTTCAATTCCAAATTGACGTACTGTTTTAGCTGTTTGTAAAGTAATTTCTACTAAATCATCAGCACTTGGTTCAATATTAATTGAACAATCTCCCATTACTAATTGTTCTTCACCACGAACTAAAATGAAACAACTAGATACAATTGAACTTCCTGGTTTAGTTTTAATTAATTGTAAAGCTGGACGAACTGTATCAGCAGTTGAATAAGTAGCTCCACCTAATAATCCATCAGCACAACCTAATTCAACATACATTGTTCCGAAGAAATTAGTTTTTAAACAAGCAGCACGTGCTTGTTCTTCATCCATTTTACCTTTACGTAATTTAATTACTCTATCAACCATCATTTCCATATTTTTATATTCATATGGATCTAATAATTCAATTCCTTCAACGTCAAAACCTTTAGCATTTGCTACTCCTAAGATTTCGGCACGGTTTCCTAATAATACAGGAACTAAAATGTTATCTTTATGTAAACGTACAGCAGCTTCTAAAATACGTTCATCACTACCTTCAGTGAAAACAATTCTAACTCCTTTTCCTTTGATTTTTTCGATAAGTTTATTAATCATTGTCAGAACCCTCGCTTTCCTATCGTTATAATTATACTATTAGTATTTGTAAAAGTTAAGGCTTTTTTCACAATCTCTTAAATTAAATTTTTCACAAACTTTAACCACATAATTATTT